>JAWOEJ010000382.1:0-6059 GCA_046482845.1 Desulfobacteraceae bacterium
GAAATCCGCTCAGCGGCCATGAACCTGGTGAGCGCGGCGGGTGAAGTCATCGACCATGCGGTCGGCCATGCGCGAAAAATTGCGCTGAAAGGGGCGCAGGAACAGGCCGCCGCTGACGTGAAAGCTCAGGTCCAGGCTGACCCGGCAACCATCCCCCAGCGCGGAAAACTTCCAGCTTCCGCTCAAATCCTCGAACGGCCCCCGGTCGAGCGCCATGACTAGCTCCTCGTCGGGCACCAGGGTATTGCGCGTGGTGAAGCGTCGCACCAGTCCGGCCAATTGCACTTCCAGCGTCGCCAGCTGATGGCGCTCGTCCTCACGATGCACTTCGGCCGCGCGCACCCAGGCCAGGAACCGGGGATAGTTCTCGACGTCCCGCACCAGCCCGTACATCTGGGCCGCGGTGAAGGGAACGAGCGCTGAGCGGTGGACTTGGGGCATCGAAAGAAGGTTTCAGGTTTCAGGGTTCAGGTTTCAGGGAAGACAAGGCCACCTGCTATCCGGCAGTCATTGTACCGCCCGGGCAGCACCGCCCGCCGCGCGTCGTCGTTCCGGAAACCGGAACCCGTTCCTTTTTCCTGAAACCTGAAACCTGAACCCTGAAACCTTCTTCAACAAACCTGAAACCTTGTCCCTGCGCTATCATTGCCCCCCGTTCTCCATCGATCGCCCCCAAAGCAATGGCCAAGCAGTCCTCCTCCACCATCGCCCTGAACAAGCGCGCCCGGCACGAGTACCAGCTCGACGAGCGGCTGGAGGCCGGCATCGCCCTGGAAGGCTGGGAAGTCAAGTCGCTGCGCGAGGGCAAGCTTCAGTTCGGCGACAGCTACGTGCTGCTCAAGAACGGCGAGGCTTTTCTGTTCGGCTGCCTGATCACGCCGCTGCCGTCGGTGTCCACGCATTTCACGCCCGACCCCACGCGCACGCGTCGATTGCTGCTGCATCGCCGCGAGATCGACCGCCTTGTTGGCCTGGTCGAGCGCAAAGGCCAGACCATCATCCCCACGGCCATGTACTGGAAGCAGGGCAAGGTCAAGGTCGAGATCGCGGTGGCCACTGGCGGCGCGGAAAACATTATTGACAAGGTCGATGTCTACGTCGTTACCCGAAGTGCCTTCAATGGCTAAAAGATCGCTTTCTATGTCAGACAGATGCTCAAGTGACTCCTCAATATACATCTGCAGGGTCTCGTCGTCTTCAAACATTTTGCTTCTCCTGGAAAAGGTTGTATTTGAAAATTTGTGTTAACAGTTTTAAGTATATCAATCCTTTGTTTTTATCTCAAGTCCTTTTTTCTTTTCAGAGCAGCGGTTTAACGTGGCAGGGGCTGGTTTAAATGTCTTAATGGATTTTTCTGACAATTCCCGTTTCTGAACATTTTTGATCAATTTTAAGACAGGCATTGGTGTTGGGCTGGGCGTGTCTGATGCTGTTTTTGTTTTCATCAAGGATGTCAATAATTTTTCTTTTTAAAAGCGGCCCCTTGGGGGGAAGGATTTCTATAGGGTCATTAACTGAAATTTTATTTTTAACACCAATCACAATTTCATCTGGACGTATCTGATCAATTATTCTTCCGATAAAGCTGTGAATTTCTCCGGTACGCTGGTTTTCATAATCCGGCTGGATTTCACCCGGCTGATTAAAATAGAATCCAGTGGTATAAGTTCTGTGATAAACCCGGGAGAGTTCATATTGCCACTGGGGCTTTGTTCTGTATTGTTCAGGGGTGTCAATGCAGGAATCAATGGCCTGTCGATAGGTTTTTACAACAGAGGCCAGATAGTTGAGACCCTTCATTCTTCCTTCTATTTTAAAGGAGTCAATGCCGGCATCAACCAGTGCCGGAATGTGAGCCAGCATACAAAGGTCTTTTGAATTGAAAATATAGCTTCCTCTGTTGTCTTCAATCAGGGGATGGAAGCTGAAAGGACGCTGTTCTTCCACCACTGCGTATTTCCACCTGCAGGGATGGCTGCACAGCCCCCGGTTGCTGTCCCTGCCTGAAAGAAAACTGCTTAAAAGGCATCTGCCTGAATAGGAAATGCACATGGCCCCATGGATAAAGGTTTCAACTTCTATATCGGTTTGGCAGGCGATTTCCTTGATTTCAGACAGGCTGAGTTCTCTTGCCAGGTTTACCCGTTTAATCCCGATTTTTTCCCAGAAATTAACTGCACTTAAACAGGTTGTGCTGGCCTGAGTGGAAAGATGAAGGGGAATTTCGGGGATAATTTGACCGGCCAAATGGATAATGCCGGGATCGGCCACGATCAGTGCATCAGGGCTGATTTCCTTTATTTTATGCAGATATTCTGAGATGGCAGACTGTTCCCAGGTTCTGGAATATATATTGCAGGCAATATATACTCGGACATTGTGCTGGTGCGCGAATTCAACGGCCTGAAAGAGTTCTGTAATGGTAAAATTGCCGGAAAAATTTCTTAAGCTGAATTCCTTGCCTGCCAGATAGACTGCATCTGCGCCGTAGGCCACTGCAACTTCAAGTTTTTCAAAATTTCCAGCAGGTGCCAGAAGTTCAGGTTTTTTTTGGGGTATGTTCATATTTGACAATTGTGGTACCCCCGGCAAGAATCGAACTTGCGCACATGGATTAGGAATCCAATGCTCTATCCACTGAGCTACGGGGGCTTTTATGATTAGTTTGGGGGTATGGATAACACAATCAAGGCTTTCAGTCAATAACGAAAGCCTTTTTGGTTTTTTTTAGACAGCCGGCTGCACCTTGTTTTTGTCTGACTGCCCTATTCAACCAGAAGCTTCTGGCCGGGATAAATTTTGCTGCCCCTGGTCAGGTTGTTCAAGGTCAGCAGCCGGTGCAGGGTCATATTGTATTTTTTGGCTATGGTAAAGGGACTATCACCGGATTTTACCCAGTAGGTTGTGGCCCTGGATATGGATTTTCCCGATGCCTGGACAGGGACAATGAGTTTCTGGCCGATGTAGAGAGCAGAGCTTGAAAGGTTGTTGGCTCCCATGATCCTGTTTGTGGTGGTGTTGTACCGCCGGGCAATAATCCAGAGGTTGTCTCCCTTTTTCACACTGTAGCGTATGTTCTTTCCCGGGGAAAGGCTTCCCTTTTGCGGGGAAAAACGGCTGCCTGAGGAGGGTATCTTAAGCACTTTGCCAGCAACAATGATATTTTCACTGAAAATGCCATTGGCCGAAGATATGGCCCTGACGTTGGTTTTATATTTTCGGGCAATCCCTGAGAGGGTATCACCTCTTCTTACCTTGTAGTATGCGTATCTTGTGGGTTCAGGGTAGGATGACTTGATCTTGTCAAGGCTTGCCGTAAAAGCGTCTGCTTTATCCACAGGTATTCTGATATTGTACTCTTCAGGAGGGAGCAGGGCGTATCTCAGCTCAGGGTTAAGTTCCTTGAGAGTCTCCCGGGTGGTATTGATCTCCTTTGCAATGTCTGCCAGTCTGATCTGCTTGCTGATTGTAAACGTCCTGTACTCCAGGGGCTCAAGTGGATTGTTGACTTTTATATTGTACTTGTCCTGGTTTTTTAATATATGCAGGGTGGCAAGGAAACGGGGTACATACCGGGCCGTCTCCCTGGGAAGTTTTTCATAAAGGTCCCAGAAATTGTCCAGATAGTTTATGTTTTGCTCTCTTATAATGCGCAAAATTCTTCCTTCACCGCAATTATAGGCGGCAAGTACAGTTGCCCAGTCCCCGAATATCCCGTGAAGCGCCTTTAAATAGGCAATGGCTGCCCTGGTGGACTTGACCGGATCAAGCCTTTCATCAATATAATAGTTTCTTTTAAGCCCGAATTTATATCCTGTTGAAGGGATAAACTGCCACAGGCCCAAAGCTCGTGCAGGGGAAAGGGCATTGACCTTGAATCCGCTCTCTATCAGGGGCAGCCAGGAAAGCTCTTCCGGAAGGCCCTCTTTTTTAAATTGTGAAACAATGTACGGTCTGTACCGTTGCGATCGTTTTAAGGAGGAAAGAAAAAAGTTTTTTTCGTTCCTGGTAAATCGCTTTATTTCCTTGTTTACATGCTTGTTCAGGGTAATGGGTATGGCATTGTGCTTTCCGGTAACAACAATATTTCTTGAGGCATATATTTCAAGGATTCTTTTGGATATCATGTATCTGATATCATCCTTTTGCTGGCTGAAGTCCGGGTAATTTTCTGTTTTAATGTCGAGAATGGCCTTATATGCCATATCCAGTTCGTCAAGGGCGTTTTCAAGCTCTCCCTTTTCCCAGAAAATCTGGGCTGACTGACACATTGCAAGGGCATTGTCAATTACAGTCTGGGGGTATTCAGATGTGTTTCCCCTGGGATGTTTTTTTAAGTGATCTGCCTGGGAAAACAAAGGGCTGGTTTTTTTTTGAGAGGGGGCTTCCGCAGGGACGGCTTCAGGTGTTGATTCGGCGGGATCCAAAGGGGATGTCCGGGAGCTGGCGCACGACTCTTCTGAGTTTGATGGGGAAACTGCCTTTGCTTCAACCGGGCCCTGGTGGAAAGATGCATGCTTGCATCCTGCCATGAGGACAGCAAAGAAAACTATCAGTGTAAATTGCAAAAATTTTTTTGCTGAAGCTGATTTTGTTCTTGTGTTAACCGAGTTTGTTTTTTCAATGTACGATCTCATAGGAGTTCCAACCCTTATAATGTTACTTTAGAAAGTTTCTGTTCAAATGCAGCTTGAAATTTGATACGTTCATATGTCTGATTTTTTTTAAAATCATCTCTACCTCAGAGGTCAATGGATTAAGGCGTATAAGGTTTTAATATTTATCTAAGGCAGTAAGTGAAAATAACTTATACATCCTGCTTGCTTTTATATGTTTTCTTCGTTGGGACAAGACTTACATAGCTCGTTATGCGCACCTTGTTCCGCCTTGAAAACAAATAAAAAGTCGGCACAATATACTCAGCTTGTTTTAACTTGAAGCCTAAGTTCTAAAGAAACTGTTGATAGAGCCATAATTCTTGAAATATAATGTAATTCTGAAAACAATTATATAAAATTTTCTCGTGTGTCAAGATAATAACGAAAAAATTATCTGAAAATTACCTAAATTCATTTATTTTCAACGGCGTGGTCTTGTTCAAGTTTCATGGTTCGTTGTGATGCGCAGCATCATGGTCGCTACTGAAAAAAAAAGGCTGAAAAATAAAGTTTAAAGGAATATTGAGGAAAACCATGAAAAAAAGAGAATAGAGCTAATAAACTGCATAAAAAGGTTTTATTTTCTTAAAACAAAGCCTCATAAGGTTTGATGACAAAAGGGTTCTCTGTTATATTCCCTTGGTCTTTTACGGCTATCTGCCGTTTAAGGTTTTTAGTTAAACAGGCCGATATAGCTCAGTTGGTAGAGCATCTCACTTGTAATGAGAATGTCCTCCGTTCGAATCGGGGTATCGGCTCCAAAAGATGGTGGGGTTCCCGAGTGGTCAAAGGGATCAGACTGTAAATCTGACGGCTCAGCCTTCGGAGGTTCAAATCCTCCCCCCACCACCAGTTAAAGTTCGTGTAGGAGATCCAAAGATTAATGAAAACCGGATATCAGGATCGCATACTGCATTGATTGACCCTGCAAAAAGAATGATGTATCAGTCACCTTTTTGTGAGCGGGAGTAGCTCAGTTGGTAGAGCTTCAGCCTTCCAAGCTGAATGTCGCGAGTTCGAGCCTCGTCTCCCGCTCCATTTCCAGTGCATATTTCCCTGATCATTGTTGATGAAATAGTTTTTAGATTTCATAATATGTTTTTACAGCCCATGTAGCTCAGGAGGTAGAGCGCTTCCTTGGTAAGGAAGAGGTTCAACGGTTCGAATCCGTTCATGGGCTCCAGTTTTTCCGTGCAGGAGGATAGTCTATAATGGCAAAAGAGAAATTTGAGCGGAATAAGCCGCATGTAAACATCGGCACCATAGGTCATATTGACCACGGCAAGACAACGCTTACAGCTGCAATTACCAAGCATGCAGGATCCAGGGGCGGCGGCGGGACCTTTGTCCCCTTTGATGAGATTGACAAGGCGCCTGAAGAGCGTGAGCGCGGCATCACCA
>JAWOEJ010000401.1:0-25055 GCA_046482845.1 Desulfobacteraceae bacterium
CACCTGGAAGCCATCGGCACACTGGCCGGCGGGGTGGCCCACCAGTTCAACAACGCACTCTCCGTTGTTGTGGGCAATCTTGAACTGATGGCCGATGATTTTCCCCATGACACTGCCCTGAATGATTATATACAGTCCATCAGGCTCTCCACCCAGCGGATGCAGGACCTGACCGAACAGCTGCTGGGCTATGCCCGGCTGGGCAAATATCAGCCCTGTTCCTTATGTTTGCGCCGGCTGGTTGTCGAAACCCTGTGTATGTTTCTGCCGGATCCTGACGCGGGCATTACAATCATCCAGGATCTTGAGGCTGGTGATTTTGTCATTGAAGCCGACCCTACCCAGATGCAGATGGTTCTGTCGGCGGTGCTGTCCAATGCCTGTGAATCCATGGAAAACAGTGGGTCTGTCCGGGTGGGGCTAAAAAGAATTCACAAATCCAAAGGAAAAGACGTAAGAGCGCCGGACGTTGACATCAAGACAGGAGACTATGCCTGTCTGACCGTATCGGATACAGGTCAGGGAATGGATGAAAACACCAGAAAAAGGCTATTTGAGCCATTTTTCTCCACCAGGTTCCAGGGCAGGGGCCTGGGTATGGCATCGGTGTTCGGCATCATCAAAAACCACAACGGCTCCATATCTGTTTCATCCAGGCCGGGCCGGGGAACGTCGGTTTCCATTCTGCTTCCCCTCACTGGTCAGCAGGACGGGGCTGAAAAAACTATTCAAATCAAGGGGCCGGCAACGGACTGTCATTGAAAACAGAGGAAATGCAGAATCAAAAATCCAGTGGCTGAATATCCACAGCGCTGGCCGTGTTTCATTTTTCATCCAGTGCCCTGCGGATGGCATGGCTGAGATCCTTTCTCTTGAACGGTTTCTGCAGCACGCAGGCCACACCGAGATCTTCTGCTTCCTTTTTTGCAGAGCCCCTGCTGTTCCCAGTCCAGAGGATAACAGGAAAATCAGGTCTGATACTGTGGCAGAAACGGGTCAGTTCAATGCCGCTGACCCGGGGCATGGTGATGTCTGACAACATCAGGTCAAACTGGTCCGGGGTCTTTTCAAACAAAGCAAGAGCTTCCTGGCTGTCAGTGATCGTGGTTACGGTATATCCCAGTTCTTCCAGCATGTCCTGGACAATAAAGGGCAGAACCAGTTCATCATCCACAACCAGTAAATGTTCGCTTCCTTTCTCGGGCGCCAGACTGTCCTTTTTTTCCTCCGGGATTTTCCGGTCGGCAGCGGGCAGATACACATCAAATCTGCTGCCCTTGCCCGGCGTGCTGTCCACGATGATATCACCGTTGTGTTCCTTGACAATGCCATGGACGGTTGCCAGACCCAGGCCAGTCCCCTGCCCGTTTCCTTTTGTGGTGAAAAAGGGATCAAAAATATTGGGGAGAATATCAGCTGGAATACCGCAGCCGGTATCTGATACACAGAGGTTTATAAATGAACCCGGCGCCAGGTCCGGCAGGGTTTTGGTAAAATTTAAATCAAGATTCACAAGGGACAGTGAAATGGTCAACGTACCGGTCTGATTCATGGCCTGGGATGCATTGGCTCCCAGATTGGTCACCAGCTGGTGAATCTGGGTCGGGTCTCCTTTAATGGGAGGAAGATCGTCGGGCATATTGCTGATAATCTGCAGTGATGCCGGCAGTGATGCCCGCATGAAATTAACAGCTTCCTTGACCACCTCCCCCACGTCCATGGAATGTAAATCGCTTTCTTTTTTACGGCTGAAGGTCAGAATTTGAGAAATAAGGGTTTTGGCCCGTTCACTGGCGGAAAGAATTCCGGTAACCCGCCTGGCCGCCCTGGTTTCTTCAGGGAGTTCTTCTTTTACAAGTTCAGCATATCCCACAATGGCAGCCAGGATATTATTAAAATCATGGGCAATGCCTCCGGCCAGAACCCCCATGGCTTCCATCTTCTGGGAATGCCGCAGCCGCTGCCCCAGATTTTTCTTGTCTGTAATATCCATGTGGGTCCCCACCATGCGCAGTGCTTTTCCGGTTTCATCCTTTTCAACGGTTTTGCCCCGGGCCAGAATCCACCGGTATCCATTGTCCCTGGTTTGCATGCGGAATTCCATTTCAAAGGGTTCTGAGGACTGCAAATGGTGATTGACAATTTCCACAGCCATCTGCCGGTCTTCCGGATGCAGCAGGGTTTCCCAGGTTTGAAAATGCTGGGGAAGTTCATAGGGACTGTACCCGAGCATGGTGTAATAACTCGGGCTGAAATAGATTTCATCGGTGGTGACCTGCCAGTCCCAGATGGCATCGCTTACAGAATTCAGTACAAGGGACAGCCGGTCTTCAGTTTTTTTCAGCTCGGCAGTCCGTTTTTTCATCATTTTTTCCAGGGATTGTGCTTTCTGCATCTCAAAATTCAGAAGATCCTCTTCATATCGGCGGCGTTGAATGGCCATGGCAAAAAGAGTGGCCATCCGTTTTACAATGGTCATATCAATATCCCTGTACTGACCGGCCGGGTTGGCCAGGGCAATCTGTCCGGCCACCCGGTCATTGATCATGGCCGGAACCCCTAAAAACGCCTGAATTTCAATATGCCCTGGAGGGGTTCCTGTAGAACGGGAATCATTTTTCATATTATTTACCATGACCGGGGTCTGGTGGTTAAGCACCCATCCCCATAATCCGCTGAATTTTTCAAACACAATGGATTTATCAGGGATCTGGCAGTCATCCCAGATGTCTTTGGTCATGGTGTGACTGATGAAGCGGTTCTGCTGGTCATCAAAGGTACCCACAAACCCGTAGCTGCTGTTTGTCAGCTTTTTAGCGGCTTCAAGTACATGATTTGATATTTTTTCCAGACTGGTGGTGGTGAGAAGCAGTCTGGCCAGGCGGGACAGGGCACTTTCAATATTTTTTTGAAAAAGAATATCCTGTTCCACCTGCTTTTTTTTAATGATTTCCCAGACCACATCAGCATAAAAAGAAAGGGCCCAGGCATCTTCCCGGGTATAGGGTTCGGGTTTGTTGCCAACGCCGAGCAGGGCCTTCACCCGGTTTTCCCGCATCACCGGTACCACCAGTTCACGGATAACGGGGGCGTGCCCCTTTGGCAGTCCCTTTTTTTGGTCCATGGACACGTAATCATTATGGATGACAGGCTTTTTTTCCCGGATACTGTCCGCCCATATCCCGGCCCGGTCAATGCTGTAATGAAAATTCCTGGTCTCTGTGGTACAGAATTCAGAAAGGGTCCGGGTGGACCATTGCTTGAGGATCAGGTGCTGTTCATCCTGTGAAACAAAATGCAGAAAACTGATGCTGCTGTCTAACAAAGGTTCAATAGCATCTAGGGCCATGATCATCCAGTCATCAAGACAATGCCCTTCTGCCAGGCTGATCAGGTGCTGCCGGGTTTCCATGAAATGGCGGCTGAATACAGCTGTGTCTTTTTTTTCCATAAATCCCTTTAATACCTGCCTTTTTCCCCTTGTTCAGGATCAGCATATTCAAGGGCAATGGCGTTGAACTGGTTTTCACAGGACAAAAACACATCTACCTGCTCTGGATCAAAATGGGTTCCTTTGTCCGCTACAATGATGCCCACTGATTTTTCATGGGAAAAGGCGGGTTTGTACAATCGTTTTGATATTAAAGCATCATAAACATCAGCCAGGGCCATCAGGCGGCCGGCCAGGGGAATTTCTGTCTGCTTCAGCCCTTGTGGATAGCCTGAACCGTCCCATTTTTCATGGTGGGAATAGGCAATTTCACCGGCAATGGTTAAAAAAGAATCCCTGCCAAGGGTTTTTGCCGATGTCACGATAATATCCCTGCCATATACCGTGTGTTTTTTGATTTCATTGAATTCTTCAGGGGTGAGTTTGTCCGGTTTTAACAAAATATCATCGGGAATGCCGACTTTACCGATATCATGGAGGGGAGCGGATTTGATCAATAAATCAATATACCGGTCATCCATGGAGCGGGAAACGCTGGTCTTCAGTTCACGGTTTCTGGCGGCAAGGAGCCTTATATAATGTTTGGTTCGCTTGATATGCTGGCCGGTTTCTTCGTCCCGGAATTCAGCCAGCTTGCCTGCGATTTCTATTGTCACATCCTGGGTGAGGTCCAGCTGCCGGGATTTTTCAATTACTTTCTGCTGGAGATTGTCTCTGTGCTCCTTGAGCATCAGGTGGGTATTGACCCGCTGTTTGAGCAGGTGGGGGTTAAAGGGTTTGGTAATATAATCCACAGCCCCCAGAGCAAGTCCCTTTGTTTCATCGCTTTCATCATGCAGTGCCGTCAAAAAAATTATGGGAATAGCGGAGAATCGGTAGTCTGATTTCAGGGCGCTGCACACGGCATACCCATCCATTCCGGGCATCATCACATCCAGGAGGATAAGTTCAGGTAAAACCCGTTCCACAAGGGCAACAGCATCCGGACCGCTTGTGGCCACACTGATGCGGTACTGATCTGAAAGGGCATCAACAATGAGGTTGATATTATGTTCAGAGTCATCTACTACCAGTATCTGTTTTTTCTTAAACATCATTTTTATGACCTCCCCCGTGACTGCTTACAAACAGAGCCCATTTTTTTTCTGCATCCCTGAAGCGGTAGCGGTTGATAAGGGATTCAACTGCAGTCAGCTGATCCCGAAATGCCTGGCTGATGTCATAAGATTTTAGCCGGGAAATCATGTCCCTGCATTCTGCAGGCTGGTGCTTCTGGATAAGATCAAGCAGACTGTGCATGTGTTTTTCAACTTCAGGATTAATGGATTCAATGGTATTGAGCAGAGAAAAGGCAGCCGCCACAACCTTTTTTATCAGGGCACAAAAAGATATAACCTCCTGGTGAAGCAGGTCAAAATTATTGTTCAGGGTTTCATTGTTCAGGCGGGGCAGCAGGGTGCGGGCAGACTCTCCAAGGGTAACAGCCCCGATCATGGTGCCGATGGAGGAAAGATTATGTGCTGAAAATTTCATGAACTGAATATCTTTTTCCTTTAACGCGGCTGCAAAGGTCTTATCCGCCTGAGCATAGGTTTTGGTAAATTTTTTCAGCATTTTCATGTACAGGGTTTTTTTATTATCCACATATGCCAGCCCCGCTTTCATATCAATGATATCAGAGGCGCCTCTGCTGGAATTTTCAGATATTTGCATTCTATCAAGCCATTTGTCAAGAATTTTTGCCAGGCGCTCCCGGTTAACGGGTTTTGTCAAAAAATCATTCATCCCTGCATCAAGGCATTTATCCTTAATTTTTCCTGGATCATATCCTGTCACAGCGATAATGGGCACATTTGAAGCCCGGGAATCCGAAAGCTTTCTTATTTCCCGGGTGGTATCAAATCCATCCATTCCGGGCATTTCAAGGTCCATGAATATTAGATGAAATTGCACGGAAGACGTCTGCTCCAGGGCTTCTGTCCCACTGCCCGCCTCGGATATGTCTATACCGGGGTTTTCAATAAACGCCGCAACAATCTCCCGGTTCGCCGGGTTATCATCAACAATCAAAATTTTTTTATCTGCAGATGTTTTCTCAATGGCCGACTCAGCTGGTATGGTTTCACCCCGAACGTCAGGCGGTGTCTCAACCGGTACAGCAGAAACCGTATTGGAGGATGCCAGGGTAAAGGGCAGAGACACAGTAAAAACAGACCCCTCTCCAGGCGTACTTTTGACCTGGATGCTTCCGTTCATGGCATCTGTCATCTGCTTTACAATGGCCAGACCAAGGCCTGTGCCGCCATATGTCCTGGCACTGGATCCGTTTGCCTGGGTAAAGGGTTCAAACAGTATGGCCAGCTGGTCTTCGGTCATACCGATCCCGGTATCTGCAATGGTTATGTTCAGCTGGAGGTTTTGGTCATCCTGAAAGCGAATGGCTGAAGAAATCGTTACCTCTCCGGAAGAGGTGTATTTTAATGCGTTTTCCGTAAGCTTCATGATGATCTGGGTAAGGCGGACCCTGTCCCCTTCCATATAAACAGGCAGTTCATGGGAAAAAGCATAGGAAAGTTCCAGGTTTTTTTCTTCAGCTGCAGATTTGTTTGCAGTGATGACTTTTTCCATGATATCACCAAACTGAAAAACTTCTTTTTTTATGATTGAATTGCCGTTGTGATGTCTTGCAAACCCAAGAATATCATTGATAATATTCATAAGAGATTTTCCAGCGGACTGAATATGGGTAATCCGTCTGCGCTGGTCCGGTGACAGATCAGCATCCAGTGCCAGCTGGCTCATGCCGAGGATGGTGTTCATGGGGGTCCGGATTTCGTGGGAAATGGTTGCCAGAAATTCATTTTTGGCCTTTACTCCGGCTTCAGCACGTATTTTTGCCTGTTTCAGATCCTGAATCATTTCTTTCCGGGCAGTAATATCCTCTTTAATGGCAACAAAGGAAATAATCTCTTTCTGTTCGTTGAATATGGGAGAAATAGAGGCGGATTCCCAGTAAATTTCACCGTTCTTTTTCACGTTATCAAATTCACCCTGCCACACCTGTCCGCTTTTAATGGTATCCCACAGGTTCTTGTAAAAATTTGCCGGCTGATTTCCAGTGCTTAAAAAACCCGGGTCCCGTCCAATGACTTCGTCCCTGGTGTATCCTGTGACCTGTTCAAATTTGGGATTTACATATTCTATGACCCCGTCTACATCTGTTATGACCACGCTGACCGGACTGTATTCAACTGCCCGGGACAGGCGGCGGAGTTCCCTTTCCGCCCTGCTCCGCAGGGTGATATTTTCATGGGCTGCCACGGCCCATGGTCTGTTGTCCACCATAAACCCGGTAAGGTTCAACCGGAACCACCGATGACTCTGAGGTGAATGGCAGGGATATTCAATGGAAAATCCATCAATTTTACCGGTCAGCAAGTCGTTGAGCTGTGAGGCCACATAAAGGGCCTGATCCCTTTCAGCACCCATGGTTTTATTGCACAGATCAAAATAGGAAACACCAATGCAGTAATTGTTTGAGGCCAGATGATTTTCCTGGGCAAAATTTTTCCATGCCTGGTTGACATACACAATGATTCCGTTGTTGTCCAATACTGCAATATGTTCGGGCAGTGAATCCACAACTTTGTAAAAAGTTTTTTGATCCATCAGGCACCTGTGGCTGGGTTGCGGTATTGACGATGGTTTACTGGTCATAAGAATTTCCTGCCTTCTTAGGTTGTAAAGATTTATCCCCTAAGCCCGGACCCCGGGAATGGAATCCTCTGACTTTAAGGTATACAGGCTGGTTTTGATGCCATACTTCTGAAGTCCGATTATAATGGCGGTGCGGATATTCATCCGGGTTTCCCATGCAGATGCCGGGCTGTCCGCCCAGGTCGCAACCCAGCATTTTATCCCGTCTTTTTCCATTCCCATCACCCAGAACTGGGGAGGGTCCTTTTTCAGGGTGGAACTGCACTGCTTTGCTGCATGAATGGCGATGTCCTTGACCTGTTCAATATCAGCATCACTGCCGACAAAAAATTCAACATAGGCAAAGATATAAGTATTGTTCACACAGTAATTGATAAACTCCCGGTTGAGCATGGAGCTGTTGGGTATAATAAGATGACGCCAGTCCCACAATTTTATTACTGTATGGGTAAGGGAGATGTCCTCGATGGTACCGTACTGGTTTTCAATGAGCAGGGTATCCCCCAGGCGGAACCGGGGGGAAAAGGATATCACCACACCGGCAATGAAATTTTCAATAAATGGCCTTGCTGCCGTACCTATAATAACTGCTGCTGCCGCCACCATAATGGAAATCACGGTTTTGGGCATTTTGCCCATAAAGGGAAAAGCCAGGATATTGACCAGAATCAGAATAAAAATTAAAAGCAGTCCCCTTCTGAAAATAGTAAACCTTTCCCTGATACTTTTTACAGCAATTCTTTTGGTTTTTTTTAGGTGGTTTTTAACTGGGGTGGATGTATCCACCGACGACATTTTATCCAGATCTTTTATCCGTTTTGTCCGCTTCTTTTCATGGGAAAGAAGAATTGCCCGGATAAAACCGAACAGCAGCAGAATTGCCACACATGAAAAAACCAGATAAAAAATTGTATATTCATCCATGGAAAGCAGCTATCCCTTTTTAATAACAACCGGGATGCCGGCCACTGACCAGATCACGGACGTAACAGAAGCAGCTACCTGCTGGTTTACAAACCCTGTTATATCTCTGAACTGCCTGGCTATTTCGTTTTCCGGTACAATCCCTGAACCGACTTCATTGGACACCAGAATCACCGGGCACAATGCCGTTTCAAGGACTTGGATGAATTCATTGCAGGCCTGAAAGATCTCCTCCTCCCCATGTCCCTCTGCTAAAAGATTTGACACCCACAGCGTCAGGCAGTCCACAAGAATCACATCTGCCTTTTTTGACATCCGGCTGACAGCTTTGGCAATTTCCAGGGGGACTTCAGCTGTTTTCCACAGATCCCCCCGGTCCTGTTTATGTTTCATCACCCGTTTTTCCATTTCCGGATCTGAAGGCACGGATGTGGCAATAAATATCTTTTTTGTACCCGGTATCTGGTTTGCCATATCCAGGGCGTGGCGGCTTTTTCCGCTTCTGCAGCCGCCGATTATCAATGTGGTTTTGTTTTCCATGTTCAAGCTCTTTGTGGGTTTTAGGCTCATGATCAGATTAAAATCTTCCAAAATATGGCTTAGGTAGCAAGTTGAAATATGTGCCCCGTGGCGCAACAAAGAAGACGGTTTAAAAAACAGGACATAGAGCGAATTTATTCTGATTGGGAGCCTTGTATTAACATCTTATCGTTCCGTGATTTGTGGCTCAAAAACATCAGTTATCACTCAGGGGATCTGCTGCATTCTGACTTTCCTCGAAAAGATTATCTTTCTTTACATTAAACTGCTCCTTTATTTTTTCAAGGGAGATCAAGTCGCCCTGTCTGGCGGAAGGGGTGAGGTAGGCCTTTAATTTTCTTTCAACCATTCTCGGGTGAATATCTCCTGCAATGGCAGCTACCCCTTCTGCAATGATTTTCTGTAAAAAAAGCTCCTGCACAGTTCTCTCCCTGATATTTGCAGCAAAGGGGTAGAAAAAGAAATTGGCCAGAACAATGCCGTACAAAGTCGATGTCAGTGCAACAGGTATTGTTGCCATGATAATGGCTGAATTCCCCATGCCCGAAAGCATTCCTATCAGACCCACAACACTTCCGACAAGTCCGAAGGCAGGCGCAATTTCTCCCATTGTCTGAAGAACCCGACAGGTTTCTTCCCGTCTCATTTTAAAAAAATACATTTCAGCATTGAGAAATTCCTTGATCTGTGCCATGGAGCATCCGTCCACCAGAAGACCTATGGCCTGACGCAGAAAAACGATTGTGGTCTCTTCCTCATCCATTTGAAGGGCAAGCACCCCTTTCAACCTTTTTTTAACAGACAGGTCCACCATCATTTCCACAATGTCATCGGGATTTCTGACAGGATTAAAATAAGTGGCCTTTAACACTTTTAAAAGAATAACCAGACGCTCAAACCTGTAGCTCAGGAATGTGGCACCCAGGGTTCCCCCCGTAACAATAACAAATCCGGACAGGTTAAGATAAAGGCCTAAATTTCCATGTATAAGAAACCCTGAAAAAAATACGCATACACAGATCACAAGGCCTATGATGTTTCTGCTGCCGTGCTCCCATACCGACTGTTTTTCAAAATCACCCATTTTTTTATCCTTTTCTGATCACGTCACTTACATCTGTTTCCCTTCACCGGTATCTGTTTTACTTCATTGGCATCTGCTTTGTTATGTTTTTCAGTTTTGCCTCACCGGCATTTATTCTGCCTCACCTTTTTTTATTTCACCATTCTGTTTTATTTCACCGCCGTCTGTTTCACTGAATAGGGTTTTTTCTTCATTAGAACAATTTCAACCCTGCGGTTAAGGGCGCGTCTTTGAGACGTATTATTGGGAAGAACAGGCTGATGCCAGGCATGCCCGCTGACAAAAAAGCGATCGCTGTCAATACCGCATTCCTCAATAAGATAGCGGACCACATTGCAGGCTCTTGCCGTGGACAACTCCCAGTTTGTCGGGTACATGGCTGAAAATGTGGGGGTTGAATCTGTGTGGCCCACCACATTAACAATAAAGGAATTTTCCTGTATAATCTGAGCAATCTGATCAAGGCTCCACCTTGCTTCCATTTTAAGAGATGCACTTCCCAGATCAAAGAGAAGGTCCCCTGAAAGAGCAATCCTTACCAATTTGTCTTCAACGAGATCTACGTCTGCGGTTTCGTCAACAAAGGTATCTTTAAATGCAGCCTTTGTCTGATCATAAATATCAGAGGGCTTTTTTTCAACATTGTTTGACAGAATTTCACTGGAACCTGATTCTGTAATATAATTGACTCCAGGCCCGGGGCCGAATTCAAGCTCTCTGCTCCCCTGCTGATAAACATACATGACAACAAAAAAAATAAACATGGTCATCATCAGATCTGACCAGGAAACAGACCAGCGTTCCCTTTTTAGATTTTGCGGATAAGAAAAAACATCGTCAGCAAAAGGGTCAAAATCGCTCTGGATATTTTCAGATGGCTGTTCCATAATTTTCCTCTTTCCCTTATGAATACTAAGGCAGCAAGTGAAAATAACTTATACATCCTGCTTGCCTTTTTATCTGTTTTCTTCGTTGGGACAAGGCTTACACAGCTCATTATGCGCACCTTGTCCCGCCTTGAAAACAAATAAAAATTCGGCACAATAGGCACAACTTATTTTAACTTGATGCCTAAATCAGCAATATTGCACATTAGTGGCTGGCCTTTCTTAACCGACTAATAAAATTAACCGGGGAAAAAGTCAAACAAAACATAAAATAACTTACGGGAAGCACCAGGCAAGTGAAATATTTATGGGTTTCTGTATCAGCTGCCGGGATTTTTTTATTTTTCGTTTAAATCCAGGTGTACATATTTTTCAAAATGATCTTTCAGGCGGTCATAATCCCTGTTTTTGTCGGGTAGACTATCTATATTCTGCCCGGAAAGAGAGTTTAATCCGATACTTTCCAGCCAGACTTTCACAATATCTGGATTGTCAAAAAAACCATGAATATAGGTGCCGTGTATTTTCTGGTTTTCAGACACGGCGCCATCATTTTCACAACAGGCAATCTGATTTCTTGTGCTTATTTTGCACATGGGCTGCCCAGATCCCCGTTTTGTCTCTCCCATGTGTATTTCATATCCTGTTCCCTGGATACTGTTCCACGTGAAACTGCTCAGGGTGGTTGTTTTATCAACCTTGATAATGGTTTCAACATCAAGAAGGCACAAGCCAGACGTGCTGCCTTTCCTGTCTTCTATACCCCAGGGGTCTTCAATTGTTTTCCCAAGCATTTGAAAACCACCGCAGACACCCATTATAAATCCACCTGCCCTGGCATAGTCCTGGACAGCTGTGTCAAGACCGATCTGCCTGAGCCAGTTCAGATCAGCCCTTGTATTTTTGGTTCCGGGAATAATCACAGCACTGAAAACAGACAAATCACAGGGCTGTTTTATAAAGATCACCTGGAGGCTAGGAATGGCGGCCAGGCCGTGAAAATCTGTAAAATTTGAAATATGGGGCAGCCGGATCACAGCAACGGCTGGTTTGGAACGGTCAAGGGAGGCGGCAGTCAGGGTTTCTTCAATTTCCACAGCGTCCTCAGCGTCTATCCTGAACCCTGTATACCAGGGCAGAACGCCAAACACAGGTTTACCGGTTTTATTTTCTATCCACTGCACACCGCCGCTGAAAAGCGAAAGATCACCGCGGAACCGGTTGATAACAAACCCCCTTATTCTGTTTCTGTATTCAGGCGGCAGACATTCAAGGGTGCCTACAATCTGACCAAAAACACCTCCTCTGTGAATGTCGGCAACAAGAATCACATCAGCATCGGCATATTCAGCCATGGGAAAATTAACAATGTCTGACTGCATCAGATTGACCTCTGCACAGGAACCCGCACCCTCCATAATTATAAAATCATAAATATCTGCAAGCCGGTCATAGGCCCTGCAGGCTTCATTGAAATAAAACGATCTTTTGCTGTGATAGGCGATTCCCGAACTGTTTTCATAAGCCCTGCCATTTAAAACAACCTGGGAACCGGTTTCTCCTGTGGGTTTCAGCAAAACCGGATTCATGTCCACATGGGGAGCAATGCCGGCTGCTTCGGCCTGAACAATCTGAGCCCGGCCCATTTCCCTGCCCTCCGGCGTTACACCTGAGTTGTTTGACATATTCTGGGATTTAAAAGGAGCCACCCGTATCCCTCTGTCTGAAAGTGATCTGCAGATGGCAGCAGCCACAATGCTCTTTCCCACATCTGACCCTGTACCAAAAACAGCAATACATTTTTTCCAGGACCCTGAACTTCTGCATTCAACCATAATATCTCTTCTTTTTTATGAAAGCCTTCAGCCACCAGTACTCAGCTAAAAGCAAACAGATTTCATGCTTTATTGTGCCTGTCAAGGCATGGACGTTTATATGCAACAGCCGATTAAAAGCCCCCGGCGATTGCCTGTCAGGAACATTGAGAACCAAAGAAGTTCAGACTTTTTCCCTGACAGGCGTTGCGACAATCAAGCTGCCTGAGGACCTGTGGCCGCAGGTCGCAGATTTTTAGCCTGGCAGAGAAAAAATCCTCCGTGGTTCTTGTTTCTGACAGGCAACCGCCGGGGGTGGCACTCTCCTGTTGGCTGCGCATCTTCGACCCATTCTTCGTTATGTCCGCCAGGACTTGTGGGGGGATGTAAATTTATTTTTCAATCCCCACCCGCGCCGTTACTCCTTTTGCAAAATAATGTTTTATTTCAGTCATTTCCGTAACCAGATCGGCTTTTTTGATCACATCAGCGGGTGCGCCCCTTCCTGTGATCACAAGCTCCACATGTTCAGGTTTTATATCAATGAGATGTATCAATTCTTTTTCAGATAACAGACTGCAGGTTACGGCCACATTTCCCTCTTCTACAATCACAAGGTCATGCTTTCCTTTTTCCAGCACTGAAACCAGTTTGTTGTAACCGTTTTTCCCGGCCTCAATTTCCCCGGGTGTTGGTTTGCCCTGTACAAAATGCCCAAGTCCGTACTGCTCTATTGTAATCAGATCCTTGAACCTTTCAAGGGCTTTTATTTCAGAGTAGTCTCCGAGTTTGAGGAACTGAACAATATAGACTTTCAGTCCAGCGCCTGCTGCCCTGACTGCAAGACCTAAGGCGGCCGTGGTTTTTCCCTTGCCATTTCCCGTGTAAACCTGAACATATCCTTTCATAAGACAATCCTTTGCATAATTTTTTTATATGAAACAGCCGATTAAGAGGCCCCAGCGGTTGCCTGTCAGGAACATTGAGATCCAAGGGTAAAAAGGCCTCCGTCGTTCTCGTTCCTGACAGGCAACCGTTGGGGGCGGCAATCTACTGTTTCATTCTTCGTTATGGCCGGATCGATAATCATGGTCCGGCCATGCCGGTTATATGAAAGAGCTGTGCAGCTCTTTGAAATTTTTATATTTATTGAGCCTGACTCAGCCTGACTGTCTTTACCTGCACCCCTATGATATTTGCACGGTAATATTGTAGATCTCATCAGTTGAATTAATACTCTCTCACATTATATCCATGAGGTGGTTTCAAGTCATCTGCATGGAACCATAAATATCACTGTGTTTCAATTGGCAGCTGAATCCAGTGCGTACTTTTCTGAATACCCCCGGGGCGTGTATATAAAATCATTGTATGTTTCAGTTGCACTGCTTCCCACAAATATGACGGTCTGCATGTCAATTTCAGCATCATCCATATTCTCAAGACGAGTGATAAAAGAAGACTGGCTTTTCCTCATTGCTGCGGTTACGATGCCAACCAAAGTATCACCGCTTCTATGTTCCATAATAATCTCTTTTGCCCGGGTAAGCTGCCAGGTTCTTTTCCGGCTTTTGGGATTATATAAAACAATCACAAAATCAGCTGAGGCTGATGCAGACAACCTTTTTTCTATGGTTGACCATGGTGTTAACAAATCGCTTAGACTGACAGCTGAAAAATCATGGGTCAAGGGTGCGCCAAGCAGTGAAGCGCCGGCTGACAGCGCCGGGATACCCGGGACAATTTCAAGAGCCAGGCAGTTTGGAGATTTGTCCGGTCGATGTGTCTCTTCTGTGTCATAACGGACCAGAAAAATATTTTTTTCCCTGCACATCTCAAAGACAAGACCTGCCATGGCATAAACCCCGGGATCACCTCCTGAAATCAAAGCACAGGGGGTGCCGGACAAAGACTTTTCCAGAGCCTTTTCCACCCTTTCAACTTCTTTTTTCATACCCGTTGCAATAATCTCTTTGCCCTGAATTTTATCTTTAATCAAATCAATGTAAGTGGTATACCCGGCCACAGCCTTTGCTTTTTGTAAAAGATCAGCTGCTCTTTTTGTCATATAGTCCCAGTGGCCAGGTCCGGTTCCTATTACAAACAAACAAGCCTTATCCTGGCAGCAGCCAGAGTCACATTCCCCTTTATCTTTTTGGGCACCGCAAGACTGCCCCTGTCTGACGAAAGAATTGCCGCTGCTTCGCATACGCTTTTTACTCCCAGATATTTTTCTGCCATTTTGGATGGCGTTTTTATATTATTGACAGATCTCAGTTCATCCCCTGAGTAAAACTTAAGCTCAAGCCCAAGGGTTTTTGCACATTCCAGAAGACCTGTTTCATCTGCTTTTACATCAATTGAGGCCAATCTGCAAACACTTCTCAATGACAATTTGTTTTTGGTAAACACCGAGTGGACAAAGCCGAAAATTTCATCAGCTGAGGTACCCCGGTTGCAGCCGACACCAACATGAAGAAAAACCGGCCGCAGGACAAGAGTTTCACGTGGAACAAAACCAATTACATCTGAACAATAAACATCCAGATAAGGATCATCTGAAGGGCATAAAGAAAAAAGCTCTTCGGGAAGACAGGGGTGAATCAAAGAATAAGGGTCGTAAATCCTCATCCTTTTGTTCTGAAGAAATCCCATATTGATCCGTTTGATCCTCCCGGGATTTTCAATGGCAAGCTTTGCATTTCCTGCAATTTCATCTATGGCCGGCAGGTGGTTCACATCGGTGGCTGTGGTAATCACAGGGACAGAACCTGTAATTTGTGAAACTTTCAATGCAAGCTGGTTTGCACCGCCTATATGGCCGGACAACAAACTGATGGCATGCTGTCCCTTCTCATCCATAACAACCACTGCAGGATCTAAACTCTTTGATTTTAAAAGACCGGCTATGACCCTGACCGCAATCCCTGCAGCAAAAATAAAAACATGTCCCCTGTATTTAAAAAAACTGGCATCCACTGCCCCGGCAAGGGATGAAAAAAAATTAACCCTTTCAACCGGGCAGGCCATGCCGGCCAATTTATCTGAAACAAAAAGATCAGCAGGGGATAACTTTTCCGTCAAAAGCAGACCCAGCTTAAGGCCACCAGGGGTTAACGCCCAGACTGCCAAATGATTATTTTTCATTTTTTCTGAAACCATGGGAAAAGGCAGCATCATAAAGTCTTGATTTTTTAGCAGAAAAATCGCCTGTACAGGCTTCTACTGCACGACCGACAAGGATAACGGCCTGACGGTCTATGCCCTCGTCTTTTACTGCTTTTGATAAATTTTTAATTAAGGTGGTTATAATTTTTTCTTCTGGATGACTCACCTTAAAGGCAACGGCAGCCAGACTATCTTCTCCGTAATGGTCGGATAAAATCTTTTCAACCCGGTCAACATGATCCATACTCAGATAAATCGCCATGGATGTTTTGTGGGCGGCAAGGCTTTCAAGGGATTCAAGTTGCGGCACCCGGGTTCTGCCGGAAATTCGTGTAAAAATAAGGGACTGGGTGATTTCAGGCAGGGTAAATTCCATTTTCATGGCCGCGGCCGCGCCAAAAGCTGCGGTCACGCCGGGTATAACCCTGCACGGGATAGAGAGATCTTCAAGGGCTTTGATCTGTTCACGGATGGCACCGTAAAGGGAAGGATCTCCTGTATGCAGACGGACAATTTTTTTTTCTTGCTTATACCGGTCCACAATCAAAGAAATAATGCTGTCCAGAGTCATGCCGGCACTGTTCACAGCCTCTGCTGACTCTTTTTTCCAGGTAAGCAGGGCCTGGGGCACAAGGGACCCGGCATAGATGATAATATCTGAATTTTCCAGGGCAATCCGGGTTTTAACGGTTACAAGTTCAGGATCACCAGGCCCTGCTCCTGCAAAAATTACTGGATTTGTCATTTTTATTCAATTCCTCTTTTAAATAGCGGTCATCTCCTGTTTGATACTCGTTGATCAAGTTTTTTGAACAGTGCCGCCCCCAACGGTTGCCCTGTCAGGAACGAGAACGTCAAAGGGCTTTTTATTTTTACATCCAGTTATAATCCAGACAGGATTTCGGGCTTCAAGCCTGTCACCAAAGGGCATGGTTTTTGAGGCAGCCGTCTGAATCTGAACAAATTCAGCATGAAACCCGTTTTTTCTTAAAAACCCCAGGGTCAGCTCAAAATTTTGTACAATCACGGTATTTACCACGATAATGCCATTTTGAGAAAGGCTTTTACAACAGGCTTTTAGAATTTCTAAAAGTCTTCTTCCACCGCCGCCGATAAAAATCCGGTCCGGTTTTTCCAAAGCTTCAATACCGGCGGGCAGATCTGATTGAATCACCTGAATGTTCTCAATACAGAATTTTTTAATATTCTCTTTAATATGAACAGTCCTTGCTGCATTTTTTTCAACCGCATATATACGTCCATGGGAAACAAACCGTGATGCCTCAATGGAAACCGCTCCGGACCCGGAGCCCAGATCCCAGAGAACATGTGAATTTGACACAAGCTTGAGTTTGGACAGAACAACTGCCCTGATCTCAGGTTTGGTTATAAGATCATTTTCATGTGAAAAACAAAAGTCCGGCATACCCGGATAAACAAAATTCTTCTGGTCAGTATCTGCAGATTTGTTATTTTGAACAATACCGGCAGGCAGGATGTGATCTGCTTTTTTTTGCTTTTTTTGGAGAATCACAATATTGGGGCAGGCAAAACGCTTATGACGGATATTTTGCAGATTGTCGAACCGGGAAATTTTTTCATGGTCTGTTCTTAAATTTTCCAGAACATAGATTCTGACATTAAAAACAGATTTTTCAACAAGCCACTGGGCGATCAGACCCGGGGTTGATACAGGATCTGTTAAAACAGCAATAAAATCATTTTTTTCAAGCAATAAAAAAAAATCCTTAAAAAAAGAATCATCAAATTTCTGTTTGTTCCCGTGAAGACTCAGAACAGCAGCGTCATGCCAGGGTTTTTGTATGGCCGCAAAAGCGGCCTGAACACTTGAAATATTAGGATGAATACAAATCTGTTCCTGACCGATTTTTTTTACAAGGACTGCGCCGATACCGTAAAAAAGGGGATCACCCGAGGCAAGCACGACAATTTTTTCCATATTCATACGCTTCTTAATCTTTTCAACTACAAAAGAAATGTTGTCTGCTATGATCAGTTTTTCCACCCGGATATGTCTGAAAAGATCAAGAAGACGTCTGCCCCCCACAAGAAGATCAGCGCTTTTGATTATCTGCATTTGATGCTCAGTAATATCATTCAGTGAAAAACCCGTTCCTACCACATCAATCATAATGTAACTGCCTTTTCAATCTAAGGCAGCAAGTGAAAATAACTTATACATCCTGCTTGCCTTTTTATCTGTTTTCTTCGTTGGGACAAGGCTTACATAGCTCGTTATGCGCACCTTGTTCCGCCTTGAAAACAAATAAAAATTCGGCACAATATGCACAACTTATTTTAACTTGATGCCTAAATCATATAATATACAAACCCAACCACCATAATACTTGTCACTCTGAAGAACTGCCCGGACAAAAGAATCGCAAGCCCCATACCGGGGGAGAAGATGCCCAGGTACCGGGGGATCTGATGCCTGAGGGCTCTTAATGGAAAGGCGGTTACATTTCCCACAAGCAACGCAATTACCGTCTGTTTTGTTGTAAGCACACCTGCGTCCATAAGGGCCCCGGCTGCTGCAAATCCCGAAGTAAACTCCGAGGCAAAGCTCAGAATCACAACGGACAGAGACTCTACCGGCATAAAGGTGAGGGTCAGGTAACGGGACAGGGCCGAATTTAAATACTGGAAAAACCCGTTGGCATTCAGAACAAATACAAGTGTATAGATGGGCAGCACAAAAACGGCAATACCCATTACCCTGCCGGGCAGCTTTGCCCTGATGCCGGTGAAAATCGATTTTTCTTTTTCAGATCCTTTTGTCAACGTGTGATCTGAAAACGATTTTTCTTCCTGCTGATCTTTAAACCCGGGATAAAAAAAACCAAAAAGGAGAAAACAAAATGTCCTTAACAGGACAGCGGCAAAGGTCAGGGCAAAGTAAAGGACCCCGGCCATGCCAGTCAACGGAACAACAATGAAAAAGGTCGTGGGAAGATGCAGAAAAAAGGCTGGAAGCTGGTTCAAATAATTGGTCAGAAAAAGTTTTAATTTTGAAATTTTTTTTTCCTGATAAAACCCATACAGCATGGCATTGGCAGCGGTACCTGAAATAAACGCTGTTGTAAACACAGCACTGCAGCGGTTTCCCAGACGGGAAAATCTGAAAATGGGCCTTGCCACAACAGACAGCTTTTCTGTCCACCCGGCCGATTCAATTATTTCACCGGCCGCAAGTCCCAGGGTTATAAAGCCCATCAACCGAAGCAACGGGAAAAAAAGTGAGTTTAGAACCAGGGAAACGGAAAGGTCATCACCTGCAGACACCCCCCATGTCAAAACCAGCAGGGAAAGAATCAAAGAAACAAAAATTTTTTTGTCGGCCAGTGCCTTATTCTTCATTTCCCAGCCAGTATCAGGGTCCAGTAATCCGGTTTTCTTTTTTCAAGATCATCTATATCTTCTATAATTTCTTCACCTTGTCTTCCGCATTGGGATATGGCTACAGAATTATTATAGAAATTGTTTTTTTTCAAAACTGCATTTATTTGTGCGGTGTTTTTATACGCCTTCATCATCACAAGCTTCTGGATATTTTTGGAAATATTTTCAAGGCTCTCTCCGCCGTAGGCCCCAGAGGTGATCAAAAGAGATTCCTCTCCTTCAACAAGTATCCTGTTCAACCGGGCTGCTGCGGCATGAAAGGAGGTGATGCCCGGAACTGTTTCTATATCCGCCTCCGGCATAACCTGCTCAAGATTTTTTAAAATATAACCAAAGGTAGAATAGGTTGTAGGGTCCCCCAGGGTTAAAAAGGCTGCATGTCTGCCCTGCCTTAAAACTTTGGCAATCAGCTCTGCATTGTTTTTCCATGCAGCCTGGGTTTCCTTTCTGTCCTTAGTCATTGGAAAAGACAGGGATATTAGCTCTGCTTTCTCTGAAAGATGGGGTTCTGCAATTTTTACAGCCAGACTATAGGCATTTTTAGATGAAGCTGCCGTAAAAATCACGTCTGCCTGCTGAATAAGACGGACCGCCTTGAGAGTAAGCAGCTCCGGGTCGCCGGGACCGACTCCTATTCCAAAAAGTTTACCATTTTTTTCCATTGCTTATCCTTACACTCAAAAAAATTAAGAGAACAGGGGCACCAGTCTCCCTGTTCTCTTTTTAGATATGGCCGCAACCGGTAAACTCACTTCAACGCCATATATCTAAACTGTATAGCTGATACATGTATGAACCTTTTAACCTGCTTTCCACGCTCATGTACATCCAAACTTCCATTACCAGTGCAGGCCGTTTCTAAATCAGCAGGGCATTGACAATCAGGCAGAAGAGTCAACCGTTGCATAGAGGCAGAATCCAGTATATCCCGCCCGGAAACACTGCATAAAAAATCCCCATACCACTAATAATTAAGTTAATAGCATGGGGATACCGTTTTTCATCCTCAAATTTATCTGATCTAAAACCAAACCGCGCTGGCAATTAATTGTTGATCATCTGTCCAGGCAGGTCTTCTGACTTCCGGATCAATTTACTGGCTGCGTCTTCCCGCATTTTTTTGAACATGATTCAAACCTCATGCAGTGACATTTTTACAGCGGTCATCCCCGGTTACAGCGGCGGGTCCGTTCCTGAGTTTCACAGGATTCCCTTTTTTAAAACAAACGACCTGAACAGCGTGCACTCTAAATATGTATTATCAAAATGTCAAGTGTTTTTTTTCAAGATATCTTACTTGTTCTGTGACCTTAGAACATGCTTCTGGATCTTTCCCGTTGCTGTTTTGGGCAGGGTTGTAAATTCTACAACCTTAGGGGCTTTGAATTTTGCCAGATGCTGCTTGCAGAAGTCTACAATTTCCTCTTTTGTGGTTGTGGCACCATCACGAAGGGTGATGTACGCCTTGGGAACCTCCTGCCATTTTTCATCGGGTATGCCCACAACAGCGACCTCAAGCACTTCAGGGTGCTCATACAGAACATTCTCGATTTCAACGGAGGAAATATTTTCTCCGCCGCTTATGATTACGTCCTTTAAACGGTCTTTGATTTCAATGTATCCGTCAGGGTGGGTGACTGCAAGATCACCGCTGTGAAACCAGCCCCCTTTGAAGGCTTTTTCATTTTCTTCCGGGGCATTATGGTATCCCAGCATGACATTATTGCCCCTGGCAACAATCTCACCTAAGGTTTCACCGTCATGGGGAATCGGTTCCATGGTCGTCTGATCCACCACATCCATGTAATTGGTGGTGATATACGGCACACCCTGGCGGGCTTTGATTTTGGCACGCTCGTCAATGGGTAGGTCATCCCACTCCCGTTTCCACTCGCATAAACTGTGGGGTCCGTAGAGTTCCGTCAGGCCGTAGCACTGGGTAACGGAACAGCCGATGGATTCCATCTGCTTAATGATTGCAGGTGACGGAGGTGCGCCGGCTGTATTGATAATAAACCCTGGTGTTACATTTACCTTGTTTTTCTGGGCATAGTCTGACATACCCGCAAGTACCACCGGTGCGCCGCACAGATGGGTGGCCTGGTGTTTTTCAATATGCTCGAAAATATCCTTTGGCACCACTTTTCTCAAACAGATCTGGGTGGCGCCAGGCGCAAAAACACCCCAGGTGTGACACCATCCATTACAGTGAAACATGGGCAGGGTCCACAGATATTTGGCATCTGAATTGATGTGATACTCTAAAATCTCACCCAGGGCATTGAGGTAGGCCCCCCTGTGAGAATAAAGCACACCCTTGGGACGGCCTGTGGTTCCGCTGGTGTAATTCAAAGTAATGGGCAGAAGTTCATCATCAACCCCGAAAAAGAATTCCTCGGGCGCAACATCAATAAATGACTCGTAATCAGGACCATCAAAAGCGTTACCCTGAACATCACAGATATTGACAATTTCAATATTCATTTCCTTTATCCTGTCAAGAACAGGATTGATTGAATCGGCAAATTCCGTATCAATAAATAAAAATCTGCTTTGGGAATCCTCAAGGATATATGCAATCTCCTCAGGAGCAAGCCTGATATTAATGGGAACCAGCACAGCGCTGAGCAGAGGAACAGAATGATGGCCCTCAAGAAGATAGGGGGTATTGGGACATAGAAAGGCAACCTTGTCGCCCTGCTTTATCCCCTTGTTCTTCAAAGCTGTGGCAAGACGGCAGACCCGGTCCTTGACCTCACTGAAATTAAACTCCGTATCATTGTAAATAACAGCTGTTTTTTCAGGAAAAACATAGGCGCTTCGGTCCAGAAAATGAAGCGGACTTAAGGGTTCATAATTGACTTTTCTCATTTTCTCCTCCAGAAATTGGTGGTTTGATCTGATTGTTTTGGGTTGACTGATTATTTTATAGCCAGAGATACAGGCAAACAAAACAGATTGCAATAGGCCATAAACTTATTTTCAGGTAGGTTGAAAACCTAGATAAAAAAACTATATAATCAGGGGTTTGCCCAGGTAACCGCGTACATGAGAAGTTCACTGGCATCTTTGATGCTGAGTTTTTCTTTTATTCTCTCCCGATAGGTGCCAATGGTTTTAATGCTTAAATTAAGATGATCTGCGATTTTTCGGGAGCTCATCCCCTGGCCCAGCAGTTTAAACACTTCAAATTCCCTTGATGTCAGACGGTCCACAGGGGAATTCTGATTGGGGTCTGCAGGTGAGCTGCTGAATGTGAGCAGCAG
Organism: Desulfobacteraceae bacterium; assembly: GCA_046482845.1. Taxonomy (GTDB): domain Bacteria; phylum Desulfobacterota; class Desulfobacteria; order Desulfobacterales; family Desulfobacteraceae; genus DATFJZ01. The sequence continues at coordinate 22,275 of JAWOEJ010000401.1, forward strand.
TTTTTCCATAATACTGGCACTGAAGTATAATTTACCGGCAAGTACTTTTCTGATGGCGGTCACCACCAGTGCCGGCGCTTCCTGCTTCATTATATATCCATGGGCACCGGCCATGACAGATCGTTCGGCAAAAAGGGTTTCCTGGTGCATGGAAAGCACCAGAACGGGAATATTTTTACCGCTTTTTTTCAATTTCCTGACAAGGTCCAGTCCGTCACTGTTTTTAAGTGTTATATCAACAATCACAAGATCGGGGCTACACAGGGATATTTTTTCCCAGGCATCAAAGACATCTTCTGCCCAGGCACAGACATCCAGATCCGCCTCCTGATTTATCAGTTCACTCATACCCATCCGGAATACAGGGTGATCCTCAACAATCACTATTTTTTTTTCTCCCACCTCAGGTACTCCCTTTTTTAAAGTTTTCACTTGATGATCAGGGTTTTGTGTCTGGTTTCAGGATGTGTTCAGCAGAATGTTAACAGCAGTCCCCAGGGTATCTAACGAATCCCATGAGATAGAGGCATTTGCCTTTTCAGCCCGGTGAGCCATAATTCTCATGCCAACCCCCTTTGATGCAAAATTTTTTTTCATGCCGATACCGTCGTCCTGAATTCGTATAAACGGGGTATTGTTCTCCTCTGACAGGGTAATGACGATTTTTGTGGGCCGGGCATGTTTGACTGCATTGTAAACAGCCTCCTGAACAATGTAATAGATATGGGCCTCCCTTTCCTTTTCCAGAAGAATAGTTTTTTTCTGTTCAAAGAAACAGGACACCCGGGAAAAAGACTCGACTTTCCGGCAGAGCTCTCTTAATGCCGAGGCCAGTCCGTGGGCAACCAGTTCCGCAGGGCACAATCCCTTTGACAGATTTCTGGCCTTATCTGTGGCTTCTCTGATAAGCTGTTCTATTTTTTCAGCAAGGCTGTGCTCCTTAACATCTTTTTTTACCAGATTTTTCCTTAAAACAGAGCAAAGCCCATGAATGCCGATAAGATGCGGACAAAGGTCATCATGGAGATCCTGGCCAATCCGCCGTCTCACCTTGTCTCCAAGTTCCTGGGCCTCTCTGTAGCCATCCTCACTTTTTTTCAGGGCTTTTTCAACTTCCCGGCGCTCTTTTATCTCCTGGTTCAACTTAAACCGCTCACGGTCCAGTTTATCCATAAACGCATTAAAATATCTGCCAAGCATTCCTATTTCATCTTTGCCGGCCATGGCAGGCCCCCCTGCAAAACTGCCCGACAGACTTGAATTCTCAAGGTAGTCCATGAGCTGTTTAAGGGGCGTGGTTATGGAAGAACTGATCCTGAAAATAAAAAACACAGCTATAACTATGGTGACCAGCATAATAACAGCAATAATGCTTCTTACCTTTTCCACAGGCGCATAGAATTCTTCAGGGTAACTTGATGAAGCAACAATCCAGTCATACTCGGGTATATAATTGTATATCACAAGCTTTTCCCTGAACTCCAGTTCTTCTGGATTTTTCCAGTCATAAATAATCTTTCCGCTTTTCAGCGCAAGCATCTTTTTAAAAAAATTCGAGGGAACATTCTCTTCTTTAAAAATATTCACCCCCTGCATTTTAGGATGAATAATGGTGTTTCCCCCTCCGTCGGTTATATAGGAATACCCTGTTTTCCCAAATTTCAAGGACAGCACACTATCCCTGAAATCACTGACATTTATCAGTTCTGTGAATTCACTTCTATAGGACGAAACTGAAATAATCCAGTCCCAGGGTTCAAAATAGGACATATAAAGGGCCTTGGGTCTGGTTTTCTCTTCTCCAGGATTTTTCCAGTCATACTCAATATACCCTTCCCTGCGCTTCATCTGGTCCCTGACAAACATAAATTCAGATACATCCGTGCCAAGAACCTTGTTCTGGGGATGAACAACCACAAGCCCTTTTGAATTGACGCAGTAAATATAACCGGACTTGCCAATCACCTGATTGAGAAGCAGGGAAGCCGCTTTTTTTTGAGCCTCTTTTTCACTGATCTGGTTCTGAAGAAAAAGGTCATGATAATGGGCCGCGATTTCTTCGTTCTTTTCTGCCACTGCCCTGAGATAATTTTTAATGGAAACCGCAGCAGAGGTCTTTACCATATTGAACAAGGTGGTGGTGGAATTTTTCAGCTCACTTTCAATGTTTTTTTCAAGGGTTTTTCGTACCGTAAAATCAATGGCAATGCCCACAAAAGCCATGGAAAAAACAAAAAGGGTTAAATAACTGACCAGGAGTTTATGCCGGATTTTTAAATTATTCCATGATGTCATATGTTCGCCCTGCCTTTACCTTAGGGATTTTCTACTCGGCTATCAAGTTTTTATGGAAGGGCCGAGCGCCGCCCCCGGCGGTTGCCTGTCAGGAACATTGAGAACCTAAGGAGGTCAGACTTTTTCCCTGCCAGGCGTTAAGAAAATCAAGCTGTTTGAGGACCAGTGGCCGCAGTTCTTGATTTTTAGCTTGGCAGGGAAAAAGTCCTCCGTCGTTCTCGTTCCTGACAGGCAACCGCTGAGGGCCGCGCTATTCAAAAAAACTTGATGATCGAGTAAAAGGGGAAAGAAATGAATACTGTAACAGAAGCAGGAAAAATAACAGAAGCAGGAAAACTTTCCATTAGTACCGAGCCTCTGTCCCAGCGGATTGACAATCGTGAATTGTCCTTTATGGACCGGGTAAACGCTGCCGTAAAAGATGTAAACACCAGACAGCACACTGCAGACAATGCCATTGAGTCTGTTATAAATGGAGAGCTTGGA
>JAWOEJ010000408.1:0-3054 GCA_046482845.1 Desulfobacteraceae bacterium
CCCTTAAACAACTCTGTAAAGCCTTACCCCCCGGAGACCGAAAACGGCTGGGGCTTGAGATAAACTCGGAACCTAAAAAAATTGAGCCCCTTTTAAAACACATATCCGGCCCATATGCCGTGATCAGAAAAGGAAATCAGGCATACATCATAGGGTCTCCCGTGGAGGAACTGGTGGAAACCCTTATCAAGAACAAATCCGGACGAACGGTTGGTCAACTGGCACAGCAGCTTCCCGTTAAAAAGAGTGACGTGATTTCCATTGCCAACCAGTTGCTGGAAGCAAAACGGCTGCTGGCCGCCATCAGTCCCGGTGAATTGGTGAAACTTTACCCTGCCCTGCCAAATCAGTCCGTTTCATCACCACAGAAAGATACCCCAGGTGAGGAACCAGCAGCTATATCCGGTGACCCAGTTGTTGATTTTAAGTCGGTATATGATGATCTGATCAAAGGGAAGCGTCATGTTTACATTTATGCAATACGCCGCAAGCTGGGATGGTCCCGTCCTGACTTTGACGAACTGCTGGACAGATTACTGACCGAAGGCCGGGTAGCCGGATTTCCCGGTGATCCCAGCCGACTCTCTTCCGGCCAGGTGAAAGACTCCTTCCAGGGACGGGACGGGGATCTATACATTGCTGTGGCCTGGCGGAGGTAATTCTCATGTCTGACCCGGAAAACGTATTAAATATCTTAAAGGAAACCAATCCGTTCTCTTCTTCTTCCGCGGGGAATCCCTGGGCGGATCGGTACCCGGATGTTCCCGGTCTGGGAGAAGGCGAGTTTCAGGACGTCCTGAAGCTCATTGGCTATAAAGCACATAATCCGGCCTCCCCCCATGCCGGACTGGTATTAGGCGATGCCGGAAGCGGCAAAACCCATTTGATCTGCCGCCTGTTCGACAACAGCCAAAACAGTACACAACCCTATTCCTGCGCCTATATTCAGCCGATCATTGACCACCATAAGGCGTTTCGATACCTGCTTCGGGAAATTGTCGCCAGCCTGGTTCGAAAAAAAAATGAAAAAATCGATGCCAGCCTGTTTGAAAGGATCACCGCCGGTATTCTCTCCCGGGTTTTCAAGGAAACCGCCGGCACAACCAAAAAGAAACGTCTTAAACAGAAACTTCTTAAAGCCGTGGAAATACTTGACAGCTCACCCGGAAAAGTGTTCAAACTGAATTTCCCCCAAAAAAGTAGGGCTCGCTGGGCTGAAAAAACAAAAACAGTTTTAAATAACCGCCACCAGGATCTTGATCCTGAATTTCTCACTGTTTTTGTGCAGTATATTTTCTTTCCGGATCGCCGGATGAGAGCCATAAACTGGTTTAAGGGATATGCCCTCCCGGATGAAGATATCAAGCTGCTGGGGGTTACTGACCGAAGCCGCATGGAACCCTCAACCCTGGAAGCCCAGGCCCAGGATCTCCTTTTGTCGTTGGACACATTGATGAACCAGTATACAGATCGCCCGCTGGCGGTCTTTTTTGATCAGCTGGAAAACTTACAAACCGACCATCTGATCCATAAATTTTGTCAGCTGGTGTACTTTCTCTGTGATCAATGCCGTGCCATGCTGCCGGTGGCATTTTTCAGAGAAATCTTGTGGGACACAGAATTTAAACAGAAAACAGATAAATCATGCAGTCAACGCCTTGAAGCTAATCCGATTACCATTTACGGAGCCAACAAGCAGCAGGCCATTGAACTGGTAAAATCCAGATTAGATCATGTCCTTGGCAGTACCCCGAGACCCCACGCGCTTTACCCGTTTTATCCGGAGTATAAAGAGGAGTTTGATAAGATTTTTGCATACGGTGAGATATTTCCCAGGCAGGTGTTGATTCGGTCAAACAAACTCCTGGGAAAAATTATTAACAGTACAGCAGGTGCCACAGGGACGGGGTCAGGAACAGGCGCCCCGACCCTTGACCCGTCAGAAGAAATTGATCCCGTCAAAATTTTACAGGATAAATTTGATTCCAATCATCAGGAAATCCTTGCCAAATTAGATGATTATCCCCCGGACGAAGGCCGGTTGACTCTGGCCCTGGAACAATATCTTAAAAACAGACCAGAAGACGGAATCTACAGGTTTGAAGACCTGAAATGGTCGTCTGAGGATGTTAAATATATCGATTTGAGCGGCTCCCTGATCCAAAATGGGGACAAGGCTGCTGATGCTGTATTTATGGTTGATGTGGAATTAAACCACAGTTCTGTGCGGGCAAGCCTTAACCGCGGCATCAAACATATGGAAGCCCGCAACACCAAAGGTCGTGCTCTGTACATCCGGGACAGGCGCTGTAAGTTTCTGGAAACCTGGACAGTGACCAATCAATTGCTGGACAAGTTAAAACATGTGAACGGCGGTGCTGTTTTCCTCGATGATACCCAGGCCGCCCGCTGGTACGCCCTGGCAAGGCTGAAACACGATGTGGTGTCAGGAGATATTGCCGACCAGAATGGCAGAACAATCGGTGAATCAGAATACCGCAATTTTATACAAGAAAAAGTCAATGGTGACGCTTACCCCTCTTTTAAAGCCATTGATCACTATTTTAAAGGAAAATCCATCGGAAAGACAGCATCTCAACCGAACCCTGAACCCGATGGTAACGTCCAGCCAAAGGTACCGGCTGATACCGGTTCTGACTACAGTGAGATCAGTAAAACCGCCATGGGTGTTTTGGATAAATCTCCGGCCAAGATGATGAAAGCACAGTTTCTGGCAGCCAAAGTCGGCAAAAAGCTTAAGCTTTCCCCTGCTCTGGATTCAGACATGCTCCTGTCCGCATTGAACAAAGCCGGAAAAAGTGAGATGTTCAGCATTTATGGGTCTCCTCCCGGAGTTATCATCCAGTTGAGGGTAGGCAAGTACCATGGTCAAAGCTAATGTCACCGAGTGCCATCTCTGCCAGCGTTGCCCCCGGCTTCTGGCCTATCATCTCAGCGGGCAGAAGTCTGCCTGGACCGCAGGGCTTAAAGGCAATGGATTTTTTCCGGGCAATGATTTCCACAACCACATTGCAAAGCCTTTTTATCAAGCTC
>JAWOEJ010000096.1:0-6619 GCA_046482845.1 Desulfobacteraceae bacterium
ATTCAACGGCAATTTTTCTGGTATATTCGGCAATGGTTTCAAGATGCCCGGGGGCTATGGATACCGGCGGAATCACACAGGCTGAATCCCCTGAATGAACCCCGGCAAGCTCAATATGTTCCATTACAGCAGGGACAAAGGCATCTGTTCCGTCGGCAATGGCATCGGCTTCTGCTTCCACTGCATTTTCAAGAAATTTATCAATCAGAACAGGCCGTTCTTCAGACACATCCACTGCAGCCTTCATATAATGACGCAGCATTTCCTCGTCATGGATCACTTCCATTGCACGTCCGCCAAGCACATAGGAAGGCCTTACCATTACTGGATATCCAATGCGGCCGGCAATATCTACGGCATCTTCAAGGGTTACGGCCATGCCGGACTCAGGCTGGGGAATCCCCATTTTTTTGATCAGTTCACCAAACCGTTCCCGGTCTTCTGCAAGATCAATTGTTTTGGGTGAGGTGCCGAGAATGTTCACCCCAGCCTTTCCAAGTTCATCTGCCAGGTTCAAAGGCGTCTGACCGCCGAACTGCACAATAACCCCTTCGGGCTTTTCCTTTTTATAAATACTCAATACATCTTCAGCTGTGAGGGGCTCAAAATAGAGCTTGTCTGATGTGTCATAATCTGTGGACACGGTTTCCGGGTTGCAGTTGACCATGATGGATTCAAAACCGGCATCACGGATGGCAAAGGCGGCATGAACACAGCAGTAGTCAAATTCAATGCCCTGACCGATCCTGTTGGGGCCGCCGCCGAGAACCATTATTTTCCTGTTGGAGCTCACTGAAACCCTGTCTTCCGCATTATAGGTGGAATAATAATAAGCGGCATTTTCAACACCGCTGACCGGGACCTCATCCCAGGCTTCCACGCACCCAAGGGCAATTCTTTTGTCACGTATGGAAGTTTCAGGAATCTGAAGAATTTCGCCCAGATATTTATCGGCAAACCCGTCTTTTTTGGCCTGAACCAGCAGCTCATCCGGGCAGAGCCTGCCTTTGAACTGAAGAATTTTCTCTTCCAGATCAACAAGGTCCTTCATCTGTTCAAGGAACCAGGGCTTGATATTTGTTTCCCGGCTGATTTCATCGATATCTGCGCCCTTTCTGATGGCTTCATAAATCATAAACTGACGCTCGCTGGTGGGCGTTGACATCATGGCCATGAGTTCATCAAGGGATTTTTCATTGAAATCTTTGGCAAATCCAAGACCGTAGCGGCCCGTTTCAAGGGAGCGGACAGCCTTTAGGAACGCTTCCTTATAGTTTTTTCCAATGCTCATTACCTCGCCCACTGCACGCATCTGAGTGCCCAGCTGATCTTCTACGCCCACAAATTTCTCAAATGCCCAGCGGGCAAATTTCACAACCACATAATCCCCTGAAGGGGTATACTTATCAAGGGTTTTATCCCGCCAGTAGGGAATCTCATCCAGGGTCACACCGCTGGCAAGCAGGGCGGAAACAAGCGCAATGGGAAACCCTGTAGCCTTGGATGCCAGGGCCGAGGAACGGGACGTGCGGGGATTGATCTCAATGACAGTGACCCTGCCGGTTTCCGGGTCATGGGCAAACTGGACATTGGTTCCGCCGATCACTTCAATGGCCTCAACAATGGCATAGGCGTATTTCTGCAGCCGGTCCTGGAGTTCCTTACTGATGGTAAGCATGGGCGCTGTACAATAGGAATCTCCGGTATGAACCCCCATGGGATCCACATTTTCTATAAAGCAGACCGTAATAATCTGATTTCTGGAGTCCCTTACCACTTCAAGCTCAAGCTCTTCCCACCCAAGAACTGATTCCTCAACAAGCACCTGATGCACCATGCTGGCAGCAAGTCCCCGTGATGCGATAGTCTGAAGCTCCTCAACATTATAGACCAGGCCGCCGCCCGTTTCGCCCATGGTGTATGCCGGACGGATGACCACGGGATATCCAAGTTCCAAGGCAACATTTTCCGCATCTTCCACAGAATTAACCGCCCTGCTCTTAGGCATTTCAATGCCGAGGCGGTCCATTGTTTCCTTGAACGCCGTGCGGTCTTCCCCTCTTTTAATGGCATCCATATTCACGCCGATGACCTTGACGTTGAACTTATCAAGGATCCCCTTTTCAGCCAGCTCAGATGACAGATTAAGTCCTGTCTGCCCCCCCAGGTTGGGCAGGAGCGCATCAGGACGCTCGGCTTCAATGATTTTTTCTAAAACCGGAATCGTAAGCGGTTCAATATAGGTTTTGTCAGCCATTCCCGGGTCTGTCATAATGGTGGCAGGATTGGAGTTCACCAGTACTATTTCATATCCAAGACTTCTCAGCGCCTTGCAGGCCTGGGTTCCGGAATAGTCAAATTCACAGGCCTGGCCGATTATAATGGGTCCCGAACCTATAATCAGAACCTTATTGATATCCTCTCGTTTGGGCATGGCCCCTCCCTGTCTGAAAATTAAAGCTGGTTTTAAACCTGCAGACCAGCAGCTGTTTATCATTATTTAGTGTTTGAACGAAAACGCACCCATCTGCTGCGTTGCTGCAAAAGTTTGAAATCCTCATGTACCTGAGTACACTCCGGTTTCAAACTTTTTTGCGCCTTGCAGCTGGGCACGTTTTCGCCCAAACACGGGGTTTTCGTTCAGACACTATTTAAAATAAAAATGCAGTTATCTTTCATGTAGATCATTCCTTGAGGAATATTGCCCATCTTTTTTCAACAATACGGGTGGACTTGAAAAAAATGGTGACGTTTTTCACTTTCCCTCCTTTCAAAATTTCAGAAATAGCACAATAATAGTGTTACACGAAAATTGTGTCAAGAGATAAGAAACTCAGGCCTTCACCAGCCAGGGAAATAAAAAAAAGCGCTGTATTTCCCAGTACATGAATAATCACAGGGGTCAGCAGGCTTTTTGAATGTTCAAAGGACAGGGCAAAAACCAGGCCGCCAATAATCTGGATAACGGGCAGACTGTGTGTCTGCAGATGGAAACCGGCAAAAACAAGCGCTGAAATCACCGCAGCACTTAACACGCCGTATTGTCTTAAAAACGGGTATAGAAGTCCTCTGAAATACACCTCTTCAGCAATGGGACCAACAATTGCTCCTGTAAGAAAAAATAGCGCCATATCTTGCCTGGGAAGGCGACATCGGACCAGGGAGAAAAAATCAATATTAAGAAAAAAAAGAACAAGGGCCACTAGTAAAACAAGGACACCAAAACCTGAGGACCATATAACTCCGATTTTTATACCATACCCTGCAGCAGATCTGGACAACCCTGCTGACCTGAGCCCCCCCGGGGTTAAATATAAAAAACCACCCAGTAAAAGGATCTGGCCAAGCCGGATGGCTGCCGCTGCTCTTAAGGGCGTGTCAACGGGCAGGGGAAAAAGGGCGGCTGATTCACAGATAAAAACAATTATTGTGCCGGTTAAAAACAGGTTAAGCGGTTTGCAGGGAGTTTCTGTCATGAATACTGTCTTTGTTTTTATTTTCCAGCACAATGTCTGATAGCATTCAGGGCGTAATGCTGAACATACCAGTGGGGGCTGGTGTTTATGATGTTATGAAAAATTTTCCTGGAATCCTCTGTGCAGCCTGATGCTGCCAGCGCCTTTACAGCAGCACATTTCACATTCACAGAAGTTTCCTGTTCAATGAGTTTTTTTAAATAATCTCTGTATTTTTTAGTATTGGAATTTTCTGAACCATGGCGCGACAGAATCTGGGCCAGCCAGTACTTTTCCGGAACAGACAGCTCGTTCAATGGTTTTTCAAGGTAGGGGTCAATTCCGGCCCTACAACAGCCGCTTTTCATGTACACCCCCATTAATCCGTGAATCCGTTCTCTTTTGCTTTCTGAAGTCAGCAGAGATGCTGTGGTGTGTGTGCAACATCCAGGATTAATGTATAAAGCCAGGAAAAAGACCATGGCGGCCAGGGTAACAAGGGAGAGGAAAAAAGCAAAATCAGTATCCGCTGCCAGGGCATATAGATAAAAAAATCCGGAAAACACAAGCGCACAGCAGATCAAAGGCAGAAACAACACAAGCCCTGCCAGACAGATCAGCCGTATTACTGCTGTATTGTCCATTTTCCGGGAAAATTCTTTTATACTGACAAAAGGTTCTTTTAAAAATCCCGTCAGGGAGGCAGATACAATCACCTTGTGCCTGTGTTTCAACACAACTGCATTGTCTGATTTTTTTTCAACAATTAAAAAGGCTTTTTTGGTGTTCACTGCCAGCCATCCGTTTTTTTCAAGGACACGGCTTAATTGTTTTTTTTTGTCAATTTTAGAATCAATCCAGCAGGTTTTGATCTGTTTCTGCAGGGGAGCACTTATGGCCTGACTGGCATACAGGGTATACTTATAATAAAAATTATTGACCAGGGTACCGGGCCTGCCGGCCAATAAAAGAAAGTCCCTGGTTTTCAAAAATATAGAGGGGCCTGAATGGTTTGCAGAAATAAAAAAAATTCCTCCCACAATGGTGACAGACAAAAAGATCAGAAATTTTTTATTTTGAAACACCCTGGGGGCTGACATTAGACATACCCCAAGGCAGATTGTGGATGACACAGCAGTGCCCCCGGTCACGGTAATAAACAGGCTGCCGTAAAAGGCCGGCAGAATCTGATTCAGGGAAGGCAGTACCAGATGATTGGGCACAACTATGTGGGGGGTGGTATTTAAGATGACCATGGTATTGAAGAGCGCGTGATTGGATGCAAACACCAGAAAAAAAGAAAAAATTTCAAAACAGACCAGAGATATCAGAAAAACAGGAACCATTCTTTTACAGAAATGTGCACTGGCTGACGGAAATTCGGCTCTGCCCATGGCTTAAAAAGAGGCACCTTTGGATTCATCCAGTAATGTTTTTATCATTTTTGCCATTTCAGTTTTAACCACGGGTTTCATAAGAATTCCCTTTATGCCGAGGGATTCTGCCTTTTGTTTATTGATGCGCTCACTAAAGCCGGTACAGATGATGATGGGAATATCCGGCCTTAACAGAAGAATCTCCTTTGCAAGCTCATCGCCTGTCATTCCCGGCATGTTCATATCTGTTACAACAATATCATAGACATTTTTGTTCCGGCTGAAGATCTCAAGGGCCTCAACGCTGCCAATGCAGGCTGTAACCTGGTACCCCAGTCTTTCAAGTATGAGTTTTTCAAGCTGAACAACGGGTTTTTCATCGTCCACGAGCAGTATGGATTCTGTTCCAGGAAAAACCCGGTTTGTTTCTCTGTCTACCTCTACAGATGCTGCTGTTTCTATCAGGGGGAAATAAACGCTAAAGCATGTTCCCCTGCCAGGTTGGCTTTCTACTTTGATATCTCCCCCATGCTCCTTTACAATTCCATAAACGGTTGCCAGACCAAGGCCGGTTCCCTTGCTTTTTTCCTTGGTTGTAAAATAGGGATCAAAGATTTTTTCAATCACCGTCGGAGCAATTCCCGGACCGTTGTCTGAAATTTTCATTCGGCTGTATTTCCCGGGATCAAGGGTCAGCCCAAAGGAGTGATCCGGTTCAATGAAAACATCCTCAAGCTGTACCAAAATGGTGCCGCCTGTTTCTTCCAGAGCATGAAAGGCATTGGTGATAAGATTCATGGCAATCTGGTGCAGCTGGGTGGGATCTGCCATAACAGTGCTGCTGTTTTTTTTTATTTCCCGGACAATTTCAATATTGGCAGGAATCGTTGATCTGCACAGCTTAACCGCCTCATCTAATATGGTATGCACCCGGGTTGGCATCAGCCTGTGGTCAGACTGCCTGCTGAAGGAGAGGATCTGTTTTACAAGGCTTGCGCCCCGCTGTCCTGCCTTGAAAATCTCCAGAGCGTTCTGATATTCAAGGGTGTCCGGGGAGAAATCCTCCATGAACAATTCTGACAGGCCAATAATGGGAAAGAGAAGATTGTTGAAATCATGGGCGATTCCTCCTGCCAGGCTGCCTATGGCCTCCAGCTTCTGGGCCTGCCTGCGCTGGGTAATATCCTGATTTACCCCATAGGTTCTAATGGTTTCCCCCTGGCTGTTTTTGACAATAAAAAAATGAACTGAAATATATCCGGTTTCTCCGTCGGCATAGCGAATCCGGTGTTCAGTCTGGCTGCTGTAGCCAGGATCTCCAGTGCTGAGGGCTTTTTCAATCTCTCTTTTTACCATATGGCTGTCTTCTGGATGGACAAACCGGTCGGCATATTCCGCAGATGACATTGTATATCCGCCTGCATCTTCTGCTGTGGTGCGAAAAATTTTGTAGAACTGGTCATTAAAAAAAAACAGGTCATTGATGACATCGTATTCCCAGTGGCCCAGCCCGGCGATTTCCATGGCACTGGAAAGCTTCGCCTGAAGCGCCTTCTGATTTTCTTCGGCTTTTTTACGCTGATGAATATCAACAAGCACACCGTGGAGGCTTGTAATTGTATTGTTTTTGACAATGGGCCGGGTTGAGGTTCTTACCCAGCGCCAGGTTCCATCCTTTGTCATGACCCTGTATTCACTGGGATGAATTCTGTTGTCAAAAACGGCTTTCAGGGAATTGAAAACCCTTTCAAGGTCGTCACTGTGGATATAATTCTGGAAATTCTCATT
>JAWOEJ010000125.1:0-7526 GCA_046482845.1 Desulfobacteraceae bacterium
ATACTCTTTTGTGTCTGTCCTCACGTTACGACTTCTGACCATTGAAACAAAATGTATCTTTAACCCCAAAGTCAAGGAGGAGATTATGCAGACGTACAACATTTATTATGACACGATTACCCGGTTAACCTCAGCTATTTCACAGTGCAAAGACCCTGAGGAGGTGGCTTTGATCACTTCTGAAGGGGTAAAGACCGCTTTTAAGGCCAAAGGCTGCTCTGTATTTCTGGTAGACAGAGACACCAAAGAACTTGGCCTTGTTGCATCATCGGGTCTGAGCAGTGAATATCTCAACAAAGGGCCAGTTTACTTTATGCAGTCAATAGAGGAGGCAAAAGATGCGGTTCCTGTAGCGATTTATGATGTCATGGACGATCCCAGAATCGCCTATCCTGAACAGGCGAAAAAAGAAGGGATAAAGTCATTGCTGGGCGTACCCATAATCAGCCATGACAAAATCATCGGGGCCCTTCGTGTCTACACATCAACCCCCTGGGAATTTTCCCAGAATGATATCACCACGGTGCAGGCGGTGGCACTGATCTGCGGTATGGCCATGGACATCTGCCGGATGTACAAGGGATACAAAACCAGCATTGAAATGCTTAAAAACATGAGATGCAAATCATCCTACAATACGCACAAGTGGACTCCCTATGAGGGCGTACCCCAGAGCGTAGCACAGCCGACCCATGAATATGCGCAATAACAACATCAAGCCCCTGCGCTTCCAGCAGCTTTTTTTAACCCCTGACATTGTTGAAGGCAGCTTAATGGGAAAAAAGGCTTTTGATTATAATATCCAGGACATTTTATGCCATGATGTTTATTCACGTCCCTGGTTAATTATAACGGTAATAGGCAGCGCAGGCCCCTTCACTTGAAACCATGCAGGGGCCGACAGGATGGGCAGGTGTGCATTTTTTTTTATACAGCACACATTCCGGCGGACGTTTTATGCCCATGAGAATATCACCGCAGGCGCATCCTTTGGGTTCTTTTGCATCAGGAACAAAAATATTAAATTTTTTACCGGCATCAAACATATTAAAATCATCTCTTAATATCATACCGCTGTTCTTTATCTCCCCGATTCCGCGCCAGACCGCACTGGACACCTTGAAGACCTGGTGCATGACCTCTCTGGCCTTTGGATTGCCCTCTTGGCTCACCGCCCTGGGATAGGCATTTTCCAGAAGAGACACTCTGGTTTCATTCTGCCGGACAAGCCTTAAAATGGCGGCTAAAATATCCACCGGCTCAAACCCGGCAACCACTGAAGGAATATCATAGGTTTCAAAAACCGGTAGAAAGGCCTTAGTTCCCGTAATAACTGACACATGGCCGGGAAGGATAAACCCGTCGATCCTCACCCCTCTGGTCTCCATAAGCGCGCCAAGGGCCGGGGGCGTTGTTTTATGGGCTGAATATATGGAAAAATTCTCAAGCCCGCGCGCTTTTGCTGTAAGTATGGCGGCGGCAATGGTGGGTGTTGTTGTTTCAAACCCCACCGCACAGAAGATCACTTCTTTGCCTGGGGTGTCCTCTGCCAGCTTTACCGCATCAAAAACAGAATACACCACCCTGACATCCCTGCCTCTGGCCTTCTGCTGCTGCAGGGAAGAAACACTTCCAGGCACCCGCATGAGATCCCCAAAGGTAGTCAAAATAACATTTTCTTCCATGGAAAGGGCGATAAATGCATCAATATCCCGCTGTGAAGTGACACAGACAGGACATCCGGGCCCGGAGAGCAGGGTGATATTGTCTGGAAGCACCGTTTTGATGCCGTGTCTGAAAATCGACATGGTGTGGGTACCGCAGACCTCCATAAGTCTTAAGGGCTTTGAGCTGAGTGTCCTTATCTCTGCTGCGATTTTTCTGGCAAGTTCACCGTCCCTGTATTCCTCAACATATTTCAGACCCACTGTCCTGTCCCCTCTGATTTCATACTCACTGCTTTGTCTCCTTTGATTTCATGCTCTCTGGCCTGTCCCCCACTGACGTCATGCACGCTGGACTGCTTCCTCTGATTTCAAAATCCTCAAAATCGCTGTTCTGTCCTGTTTAAGACTTTTGCTGCGGCTGCAACAGCCTGACCCAGGGATATTCCGCCGTCCCCGCAGGGGACCTGTTCATGGGTATACACCCTCATCCCTTTGTTTTCAAGGCCGAGGCAGATGCCGTTTAAAACAATTGCATTGTTAAACACGCCGCCGGACAGCACGGCTTTTTTAATACCGGTTTGCCTGCTGACCCGGTCTGCTGCCTGAACAAAGATATCAATCACAGTTAAATGAAATTTTCTGCAGATTCTGCTTACAGGCTCTCCAGCTCTGACATCGTCTATGATCTGAACCACAACAGGAGAACAATCAATTTCCCCGGGGGAACCCCCATTATACATCTCCTTGTTTAATCTAAAATCATATCCTGAACCAGAGAAAAAATCGTCTCCCCCCTTTTTTCCCTGATGATTGCCCGGCTTAGACAAATCCGGCGGGGAGCCTGCCTGTATTTCTGCTTCGCACTGACATTGTGCAGCTGCTTCAAGGGCCATGGCTGCCTGGCTTTCAAAGGTAATGATGTCTTTTATGCCCACAAGCGACGCTGCTGCATCAAAAAAACGGCCGCAGCTTGAGGTAAGAGGTGAATTCAGCTGCTTTTCCATCATCTGAACCAGAAAATTAAGTTTTTCCCTGCCCACCCTGTGTATAAAAGGAATATCCATGTTAACAAAACCCGGACCAAAGGCTTTGAAGAGATAAGCTGCTGCCATGCGCCAGGGCTCTTTAACCGCCATTTCCCCTCCCGGCATGGGCACATAGGCCAGATGGGCCTGTCGGGTAAACTCAGCTTCACTGCAGACCAGCACTTCACCCCCCCAGATTTTTTTGTCAGTGCCCAGTCCTGTGCCGTCAAGAATAACGGCAATCACTGCTTCCCTGAGATGATGCTCGGCCATGCAGGACACGGCATGGGCATGGTGGTGCTGAACCTCGATACAGACCGGGTCAGCGCCTGATTCAGATGATTTGCCCCTTTCCTTTAAACAGGTCTGTGCATAACTGGTGCTCATATACCCCGGATGCATGTCACAGGCAATGATATCCGGTTTAATGTCCAGAATACGCTTTAAATGGGAAATTGTACGTTTGTAGAAGTCAAACACCTTGAGATTGTCAAGATCCCCGATGTACTGGCTTAAAAACGCCCGGTTTTCCTTTGTCAGACAGACAGTGCTCTTTAACCCGCCCCCCAGGGCCAGTATCTGGGGAAAAACGCTATCCAGAAATACAGGCAGGGGCGCATACCCCCTGGACCGTCTCAGAAACCGGGTATGACCGAGAATGTGCTGAACAATGGAATCGTCTGCCCTGAAACAGATGTCTCTGTTGTGAAGAAGAAAATAATCGGCAATGGATGAAAACGCGTCCAGGGCATCTTCATTGTCAATGGACAGGGGTTCTCCGCTGCGGTTGCCCGAGGTCATGACCAGGAGACGCGGCCCTTTTTTAAAAAGCAGGTAATGCAGCGGGGTATAGGGCAGCATCACGCCAAGATAGCGGTTCTCAGGAGAAAGTGCCCTCAATTCCTGTTTTTTTTCAAGAAGCACAACAGGCCGGTGCTGAGAGGTGAGAAGGTTTTCTTCTGCTCTGCTGACAAAAACAAAATCCTCAATCGCGGCAACAGATTTTGCCATCAGAGCAAAGGGTTTATCCGGTCTTTTCTTTCTTTTGCGCAGTTCTGCCACTGCTTTTTCATTTAATGCATCAACGGCAAGATGAAACCCGCCAAGGCCTTTTACAGCAAGAATTTTCCCCTGGTTTAAAAATTCTGCGGCCAGAACCAGGGATCTGCTGTCCCCATGGGCAATTCTGCGGCCCTTGCGGTCCACCAGAAAGGCATGGGGCCCGCACACCGGGCAGGCATTGGGCTGGGCATGAAACCTTCTGTCTTCTGGATCATCATACTCCTGCTGACATTTTGGGCACATTTTAAAACCGGACATGGCGGTTTTTGGTCTGTCATAGGGGATATCCCTGATAATGGTATACCGCGGGCCGCAATTGGTGCAGTTGATAAACGGATATTCAAAACGGCGGTTTTCTGGGTCATTCATCTCATTGATACAGTCCCTGCACACACTCATATCAGGGGAAATAAGGGCAAAACGGCCTGAATCAAATTTTCTGCTTTCACCAATGGAGAAATGCTCATACCCTTTTGGACTGACGATTTCCACATTCAGATCATCAATCATTGCCAGGGGAGGACTGTTGTTCTTTACAGCATCACAAAAGGAGGTGATATCCAGGGGCGGTTTAAAAGGGCCTTCCACAAAAAGCGTCACCCCTTTTGAGGTATTGACCACCTCGCCTTTTAATCCATACTGCGCTGCCATCTGATACAGAAAAGGACGGAACCCCACCCCCTGCACCACACCGCTGATGGTAAGTTTTCTGGCCTGAATTCTAGTCAACCGCTCCCTGGTCCTGGAGAGAAAGCATCTGCCGCATCTCCTTTAACGTCAGTTCAGCGGTTTCTGCATCAATTCTGCTGATGGCAAAACCGGCATGGACAATCACATAATCTCCCACCTGGACATCATCCAGCAGAAGAATACTGGCCTCACGGGTAACGCCGTCCACATCCACCAGGGCAACAGAATCCTTAATCTCCACTATTTTTGAGGGAACCGCCAGACACATAAGTGCATCAACTCCGTAAAATTTTCTGATATTTTCTGATTTTAGCCAACGGACTGCATACAGCCCATTAAACCTGTAGAGTATACCAAGAGATTCTATATTATCAAGGATTATCTTGTATTTGCTTTTACAGGCGGGTTGAAATACCCGTGGATAAGCCTGGGGAACTTTTTCTTCAGGGTTTTAATGATATGGGCCATGCCCAGGGGACTGCCTGGGCTGTCCGCCTGCTCCATAACCTTGACATAGGCCAGGGGGTCATAGTTTAAATTGCGCCACTGGATCATGTTTACAGGGTGATGTTCAATAAATGAGACCAGGGCGTTGAATTCAGATTCTGAATCCGTTACTCCGGGAATGTTTAAATAGTTGATGGAGACAAATTTTCCTTTTTTACCGGCTGTATCAATACTTTGGACAACATCTTTAAATTCATAGGTCTGGGGCCGGAAATATGCGGTGTAGCAGGGTTCTCTCACAGAATTCATACTGACTCTGACGCCGTCAAGCCCGGCATCAAACAGAGCCTCAAGGTGACGGGTCATGCCGGCATTGGTATTCATGTTGATGGTGCCGGCATCTGTTTTTTTTCTGATGATTTTCAGGGCCGGTTCAATCACATGAAATGCGGTTAACGGGTCGCCTTCACACCCCTGGCCAAAACTCACAACGCTCTTTTCAACATTTGATATATGCTCCAGGGAGAGTTCTGCGATTTCATGGGGGGACGGGGTAAAGCTAATTCTTTCCTGGCAGGACACCAGGCTGCTGTCGGTCTGCAGGGAAATACAGCCCAGACATCTGGCATTGCACGCCTTTGCCGTTGGCAGGGGGGCTTCAAACCGCTGGAGAAAAAAATTTTTTGCAGCCGGACACCCGTATTCCAGGGCACATTTTTCAATATGGCGCATCAGCCGGTTGTCTGGATATTTTTTTCTCATTTTCTCAATGCCCTGAACAATTCCCTCGTAGGGCATCAGCCTTAAATCCTGACGTCTTTCTTTGTCCACACAGAGGGCGGCAGATCTGAATCCCCCCGCCCCCCATGCGGCTGCACCATAGGAAAAAAGCGGCAGAAGCTGTTTTGTGTGTCTTTCATAGGCAGGGGAGTATAGGGAGACAAAGCCCGGAGAATTAAATACCGCAACAGGAAAGATCTCTTGTTCAGGGGCATAGGGGTTTTCATACAGGGTCTTAAACCTGTTGCGGTCAAAGTCAAATACAATGGGACGTTGACCGGGAAGCATCATTAATTCACTGCCATAGGGCATGTCAATGGTTTCGTTTCTGGTGAGGAGCACTTTTTTTCTGCCCTGGGCTGCAGCTGCGCCAAAATCCGGGAGCTCAAATATTTCTCCTTTTTTATTGGCCACAAGGGGCATCAACGGGGTGCTGGGATGTACATCTTCTTTTTTATCCATATATTCCTTTCTCTCGATCATCAAGGTTTAGAATGCTTCCTCCTGTTTAGTGCTTTTTGGATTTCCGTGCGGGTGGGCAGCGCCCCCTGGAGGCGGGTGACGGGTAAGGCACCACCGATTAGCATATCCCCTTTTCCAATGAGGCGTTCAGCCCCGGGTTCGTCTATAATAATGCTGCTGTTGGTTGCTGAGGTGACTTTAAGGGCAACTTTGAGCTGGAGGTTGGCTTTGATCAAAGGGGTAACCACTTTGGAATCAGGACGCTGGGTCGATAGAATAATGTGGTATCCGGCGGCGCGGCCCTTCTGGCACAATCTTTGAATACAGGTTTCAGTCTGTGCTTTGTACGTTTTATCGGTGATCAGGTCGGCATATTCGTCTATGACGATTACCTGGTGGGGCAATGGATGGCCGAGATTATGATACGCGTTGATATCGGGTACCCCATGGTCAGTAAATTGCCGATACCTCTCTTCCATCTCCTCTACCAGGGCCTCTAATGCGACAAAGGCTTCTTCCATATCCATAACAATCGGATGCTTGTGAGTTTCTGAAGTGATGGCCGGCCGCCTCAGGTGGGGGAGATCGGTTAAATCTGTAAAGGTAACCCGTTTGGGATCTATCAACGTAAACTGAACATGATCCGGATCTGCTGTCATGGCTATGGCGATGACAACGGCCCGCAAAAAAATGGATTTGCCGCTTCCGGAAGTACCGGCCACCAGAATGGAAGTCATGCTGGGTTCGGTGGGGTCGGCCCAGAAAACCGAGCCATCCACGCCCATACCCAATGGAAACGCTACGGCTGAATCCGGTCGGTCATCAGCACCACGTTTTAGAAGTTCTTCTAAAGTCAACGGGGTAATGATCCGGCGGGGGATATCCAGGCCGATATAACCGGCATGGGCCTGAATCAGCGGAGGGGAATCCAGGGACAGGCTCACTTGCAGGTCCTCGGCCCGGTTCATGATTTTTTTGACTGTGGTTCCCTTTTCTAATATCGGTTTGATTTTTATCCGAATCAGCCGGGGGCCCAGGATAAAGCCCTCCGGCTCAACCGGCAGTTTGAGGACGTTGAACACCTCAACCACTTTGGTCATCAGCTTTTCTGCTTCGATATCGCCCTGTTCATGGTCATTGTGGCTCTGTTCATTTTTTTTGTGAAGGGAGGGCTTTGTGGCAGCAGTTTTGGCCTCTGTTTCTCTTCGAGGTCCCCAGTCCCGGTCGCAGGACCCGTTTAAAAAACAGCTGTCACAAAGAAAGGGCTGAAACGGCGGTGGAAGGGTTACTTTGCCTTTCCGGTGGGTTGATGCTTTGACATCTGCCACAACTTTAAACAAATCCGGAAGGCCGGAACTCATTTGAGCCATTTCCCCGGCAGAATAAACCACCT
>JAWOEJ010000141.1:0-4384 GCA_046482845.1 Desulfobacteraceae bacterium
ATGTCATGCTGGCCACGGCCCATGTGTGCGAAGGCTCTTCAGATAATTATATCCTGGACAATGAACTGCATGAAGATGATTTTGACGATGACGTGGATGTGTATACCGGTACTATGGCCACGGTCCTGGGAACTTCCCTTCAGAACAAAGATGTACTGGAAATGTTTAAGAAGGACTGGAAGGCTGTGGGCCTTGAAATGGAGGGCGGACATTATCAGAAGGCCATCAGCGCAGCCGTCATCAAGGGAAATATTCCCCGGGATATTGCGATACGCTACGCCTATTATGCATCTGACAACCCCCTTCTGACGGGAAACACCCTGGCCGCCGGTGCCATGGGCAGAGAAGGCATAAAACCAACCTATATGATCACCAAGGTCATCCTGGAAAAAATTTTGTGCGGTAAAGATCAGGGTAAATAATGATGGTTTGTTCTGATTATTATTTTGCCCGGGTAATCAGGATTTAACAGAAAACGCAAAAGCGTTTTCATTAGTTCCCGGTCTTGAGACGAATTTCATTCGTTTGATTTTAAAAAAGGGTTAAAAATCTATTGGGTTGAGAGAGATGAGATTTTTATAATTTGAGGGGGGTGTCATACAAAAACGGGCTGTTTTGATCAGCCCGTTTGCTTTTTAATTGGCGGAGAAAGAGAGATTCGAACTCTCGATGGAGTTTTACCCCCATACTCGCTTAGCAGGCGAGCGCCTTCAGCCACTCGGCCATTTCTCCGTTTCTGGTATATGGCGGAGGAGGTAGGATTCGAACCCACGAAGCTTTGACACTTAACGGTTTTCAAGACCGCCGCCTTCAGCCGCTCGGCCACTCCTCCGTATTCAATTTACCAGGATTTATACCACAGGGAATGGTCAAGGTCAATACCCAATTTTAAGCTTGATATGAAACTTTTTTCAACTGTCCCCTGCCTGATGCTAAAACTTGAAGATCAAGTAAAAGTTTCATTGTTGAGTGCAGGCCCGCAGCCTGTAATGATGATAACCACGTTTTTGCAGACCTGGGCTTTGATTGAAAATGCAGCCCTGTTTTCCATGGGGGCTTCATGTTGATATTGACACCACGCCAAATTGAACTATAATTCAAAGATTTATTTTAATTTTTTATTATGACTGATATGATATGACAGGATAGATAAGCTTTTATAAGTTTAAGGAGAAAATAGATGAAACAAAAATTTACATTTGAAGTGGATACCAGCAAAAATCTGTTTATAGTTTCCGAGGCCAGTGAGGGGGAAACTGGTTTTTTTGCCCAGGTTTCCCGGGAAGAATATGACCTTGAAGATATGAAAGAACAGATCCGGCTGGGCCGGGATGCGTTTATAGAAAAGATGAGACGGATCAATTTTTTCCCTCCATTTGATCTTTCCTGCAGGCTTTTTGATGCGGCTGAAACTTTTTTGTCAGGGTCAGGGGAAGAAAAAATGGTTGTGCCCTATGATGATATAGACTCTTTTCCGGATCTGGAAGAAATAGCGGAAACGGAAGAACCTGAAGATGAATATGTGGAAATCGGGGATCTTTTAAAGGATGAAAAAACAAGTGAGGATTTGAGCGAGGATGATATCAAGGAAATTGACAGTGATGATGACACCCCGAAATTTGAACCCGATGATACGTCAGAGCATGAGAACTGATTTATATGATAAAATCTTTAATTAAACGTCTTATACTGGACGGGGCTGAAAAAGCCTTTGAACAGGGCCTGCTTCCCTCTAAGGATTTCCCTGAAATGGAAATGGAGCAGCCGCGCCATGCCTCCCATGGGGATTTGTCAACCAATTTTGCCATGGTGTCGGCATCTGTGCAGAAGATGGCTCCCAGAAAAATTGCCCAGGCCGTGATCAGCGCCATGGATGATAAAGATAAAATAATTGAAAAAACAGAAATTGCCGGGCCTGGGTTTATCAATTTTTTCCTTGAAAAAAAAGCCTGGCACCGGGTCATCCATAGAATACACAGTGAAAAAGACAGGTTTGGGTCATCAGATTTTGGCAAAGGGAAAAAGATTCAGGTGGAATTTGTCAGTGCAAATCCAACCGGGCCTCTGCATGTGGGCCATGGCAGGGGCGCTGCTGTGGGGGATGCCATTGGAAATATTTTAGGCTTTGCCGGGTTTGATGTGCAAAAGGAGTATTATATCAATGATTCCGGCAGGCAGATCAGAACCCTGGGGCTTTCTGTATGGCTGAGGTTGCGCGAGCTGAACGGGGAAGCTGTAGATTTCCCTGATGACTGCTATAAAGGCAGTTATATCAAAGATATTGCTGCAGCGCTCAATACATTAAAAGGCGCGGATATACTTGAAAAGGATGAAGATGAGGCTGTTTTTGATTGTGCCGGCTTTGCTGCAGAGGACATCCTGACCGGTATAAAAGAGGATCTCAGCCGGTTCGGGGTATCCTTTGACAACTGGTTCAGTGAGCAGACCCTTTTTGATTCCGGCAGGATCACACAAGTAGTTGAAGACTTTCGTAAAAAGGGAATTATATATGAAAAAGACGGCGCTCTGTGGTTCAGAACAGAGCAGTACGGTGATGAAAAGGACAGGGTGGTTGTCAGAAACAATGGGTTGACAACATATTTTGCTTCGGACATTGCCTATCATATGGAAAAGTTTGACCGGGGATTTGACCGGGTAATTGATGTCTGGGGAGCGGATCACCACGGCTATATTCAGAGAATCAATGCCTCCATTGAGGCCTCAGAAAGGAGCAGCGCTCAGTTTGATGTTATTCTGGTACAGCTGGTCAATCTGTTAAGGGGGGGCAGACCTGTTGCCATGTCCACCCGGGCAGGGGAATTTGTCACTTTAAGGGATATTGTTGACGAGGTGGGAAAGGATGCGGCCCGCTTTCTCTTTTTAAGCCGCAGTTATGATTCAGGCCTTGATTTTGATCTTGAGCTGGCCAGGCAGAAAACCAGCGAGAATCCAGTGTATTATGTTCAGTATGTCCATGCCAGGATATCCAGTATTGTAACAAAGGCCATGGAACAGAAAATCGCGCCTGACAATCCTTTGGAATGGACAGGTCCGGTTGCAGCCCTGGTTGAGCCTGAAGAGATGAATCTGCTTAAAATTCTGGCTTCCTTTCCAGAACAGGTGGAAAAAAGTGCAGCCACCCTTCACCCCCATGTTGTGTTTACCTATCTGATGAAGCTTGCCTCGGCTTTTCACGGGTATTATAATAAACACAAGGTGTTAACCGAAGATTATGATTTGACCCTGGCAAGACTTGGTCTGGTCTCTGCTGTAAAAACAGTGATCAGAAACGGGCTTGACCTTCTCGGTGTGTCAGCGCCTGAAACGATGTAAAGGAGAAATCCTTCATGGGAAGGCTGAAGTATCTTGCCCTGTTTCTTTTATGCGGATGGATGTTTTTTATCGGTCTTCTTGTGGGCAGGGGAACGGCCCCTGTTTCCTTTGATACTGAGAATTTCCAGAAACGGCTCGGGCTTATGGCGGAAAAACACCAGGCCGTTCAAACGCTGTGGGAAAAACCCGAACTTGAATTTTACAAGGTGTTAAAAGGCTCGGGCAGGGGGGCGGACAAATTATTGGCTTCCCTGGATGAAATCATGCCGGAAGAAAAGGACCGGTCGGGCACCAATGGGCTTGAAAATGTGTCTTCCCAGGGCGTGCCCATCATAAGAAGCAGAAAAGCCATGACCTTTAAGGCGGACAGGGTGGCCAGGTACAAGAACACCAGATCCCGTTTTCTTGAAAATGCATCAGGTACAGAAAAGGCCGCCAGGGCTCAAACTGAGGACAGTGAAATAAAAAATGCAGAAATCCAGGGTAATTATACCATACAGATTGCATCCTACAGGGCCCTTGAAGATGCGGCAGAGCAGGTGGCGTATCTGAAGTCACAGGGATTTGATGCGTACAGGTCCATGGGCAGGATTGGCAATACAGTCTGGCACCGTGTCAGAACAGGGGCCTTTGAAAGCCGGAGGGCAGCTGAAGACAAACTTGTGAAACTCAAACAGCAGGATCTGAATGGAATCATAATTAAAAAGGAGTAAAATGAAGATTACAAAAGAGGATGTGGCCCATATTGCAGAATTGGCACGGCTTGAGGTGGCTGATTCCCAGATGGAAAAATTTGCCGGTCAGATCAGCAGAACCCTTGATTATATTGATAAATTAAAAGAGGTGGACATTTCGTCAGCCTCGGGTGTGTCTGATGCTGTTTCCCATACCAATGTATTTCGGGAGGATAAAAAGGAGGCATCTCCTGGCCCTGGGGTTACCCTTGCCAATGCACCGGAAAGAGACGAGGATTTTTATACTGTGCCCAGAATTGTGGGATAGAGGAGTAGACTTTTTAAATGGAAATGCATGAACTTACCATAAACCAGGC
>JAWOEJ010000150.1:0-16396 GCA_046482845.1 Desulfobacteraceae bacterium
TTTCATTAAAAACGCCTTCACGCCTGCGGCTTCGGCTTTCTGCTCATCGATCCGCTCACTGAATCCGGTGCAGAGAATCACCGGTATGTCCGGGCGAATCGCAATCATCTCCCGTGCCAGTTTTTCTCCTGTCATGTTCGGCATGGACATGTCCGTAAGAACCAGGTCAAACGCATATGGGTCCATTTTGAATTTTTCCAGGGCATCGATGCTGCCTGTGCGGGATGAAACTTTATATCCGAGCTTTTTCAGTAATGCCTCTTCCAGCCTTACAATTGAGGCCTCATCATCCACCACCAGGATGCGTTCATTCCCGGTGGGCAGAGGCCTTTGTTTCTCTGTTTCTGCAATTTCCGCTGTTTTTTGGATCATGTTTGAATCAGCATGTTTGAAATCCAAGGCTGTATTGATGCCCCGCATGGTCAGATATGAAGAGACGGACACCGTCTGGAAGCCCCCCGGGGGTACCTGGATCAGCTTATGACCCTTTTGGCACTCATGGCGTGGAGCCGGGCATACACCTACCAGCGTTAAGGATGCAGCCAGCAGGTGCTCCCCATGACCGAATGCTGAAAAACTTTTGTGTGGGTACTTAATTCAAATATCTGCTGTCAAAAACTAAGATATCTTGGTTGTATGTTTTTTCTTACTGTCAATCCTTTAAAATTCTCATTGGGATATCCAAGTGCTATAACAGAATAAACAGCTTCATTTTCATTAATTCCCAGAGATTTTTTTAATTTTGCATCATTTGCAATAGCATT
Source organism: Desulfobacteraceae bacterium (assembly GCA_046482845.1). Taxonomy (GTDB): domain Bacteria; phylum Desulfobacterota; class Desulfobacteria; order Desulfobacterales; family Desulfobacteraceae; genus DATFJZ01. Next base: position 765 of record JAWOEJ010000150.1, read on the forward strand.
TACGGCAAAACCGATAAGGCAGGTTCCAAGACCCATGGCGTGGGCTCCTAAAAGAATGTTCTGGGTTGCAAGAAGTGCATCTTCCGAAGGGCAGCTTGATTCTTTTAATCCACCAACCAGAATGATAGCCGTTGCTCCGTGGAAAAGTTTATCAATGCCTTGATTTTCATAGAGTTCAATCGTTTCTTTGACAGATTCATAATAGTTCTCCCAATAAAACTGCAGCTTCTTATTGCCAAATAGAGTCATACCCTTTCTTAGAAAGGTATTTTCACACATTTTGTTTAATTTTTTAAAAAAAACAGCGATCTTTACACCAAGTCCGGCAACATCTTTTTTTGTGGGAACAACAGTAAAAGTCCAGTCCTGGCAATTTGATCCCGATGGAGCAGTTGTTCCTATTTTTATTAAATCCTCAAGGATATCTTTATCTATATTTTTATCTTTAAAATTTCTGCATGATCTTCGGGAGAGCATAAGTCTGACAAGTTCTGATATTTCAAATTCACCATGTTTAATCCATTTGTTCACATATGAGAACGTAATAAAATCAATTTTACAAAACTCAGTATTTTTCAGACGTATTGCTTTTTTGGGACAAACTGCAATACAATGTCCGCAGGTAAGTGATTCCTCTCCTGTAATCTGAGCCTTTTTATTTTTTACGGATATTGCCTCAGAAGGACAAACACCTACGCATAGTCCGCAGCCGTCACATAATTCTTGATTTATTTGAATGTTTATTTTTCTTTCCAGCATTATTTTATCCTTTTTTGTTTTCATATATTTTAATCTTGGTAAATCCCTGTTTGGACTATTTGCAAATTTAGGAACAAAGGCAACTCTATCAGCATCTTAATAATCGTATCAATCGATTCGAAAGTCAAACAACTTCACCTGAACAGGACACAGACGTCCTGCTAATTTAGGACAAAGCATTGCCTCAACGCACCTGCCGGAGCTTAGGCACAACAATCCATCCCATCATTTTTTATTGATAATTGAAGTGAGCGCTACTGGCTAAAGTTTTTGTACTGGAGTCAATGATTATTGTCCGATAGTGGAGGTTTCTTAGGCTGAAAAAATTTATGATACCAATAGTAGTCAAAACCTGGTAGTGTTTATATGAAAGCCGTCAGCCATCAGCCGTCAGCCATCAGCCCTCAGTACTCAGCTAACAGCTAACAGCTAAGGGCTAAGGGCTTTCATGCTTTGTTGTGGGCAGAACGAGATATAATGAGGTCTGCCCGTGGCAGTTAGTTGAAATGAAAAGGAGCATGCAAGTATGGTTGAGTTCTCACTGAATCCAGGATAGTTGCAAAATGTTGATTTTCGAAAATCGTAAAATTTAAAGATACTAATATGACAGCAAAACCTACCTACGAAGAATTGGAAAGACGGGTTCATGAACTGGAAAAAATGGAGCTTCCACTGTGTTTAAATTATTGAGACAATCACCGATTTCCGCCAGATTAGGCATTGGTATCGTACTTTTAAACTGCCTGGTGGCTATTTTTGCACCTCTTATCGCTCCCTATGGCGAAACTTCGGTGGTCGGAGACGTATGGGAACAGATTTCAAAGCAATTTTACCTTGGAACCGATCACATTGGCAGGGATCTTTTTACCCGGATGGTTTACGGAGGACGTAACCCGGCTCCGCTCCCATCTTCATTTGTCATGCCTGCTCATCCCCGGCCATGTCAACAGAACCAGCCTGAACTGGTCTCTTTTTGCTGACAGGAGCAGAGTTGACTATATCAATCCTGTTTTCATCTAATAATGCAAATTAATTCAATAAAGTCTTGCTTTTTCGGGGTCTGTTTTGCCATACTTCATATCAAGCTGTTAGATAAAAGGTACGATTGACTGTGGATTAAACTCAATTATCAAGTTTTTATGGAAGGGTCGATTAAGAGCCCCCAACGGTTGCCTGTTTTGTTTTTGAATTTTTATTATGATTAGGAGCCTCATGTCCTGCTGCCTTTGAAATGGATCACCAGTTCATTGTCTCCGGAACCGGGCTCTCTTTTCTTCTTAAACCCCAGCTTCTTTCCCAGGGAGAGCATGTTCCGATTCTCATTCAACACTATACCGTGCACCGATTCAAAGCCCTGCTTTTCGGCGATTGAAAGACATTTTTCCAATAGATTGCTTCCGATGCCCTTGCCATGCCAGGCATCACCCACCAGAACAGCGAATTCACCTGTTTTGCCATCTGCATCACCGATAATTCGGGCGACCCCCAGCATGTTGTCAATTTTTGATTCCTCATCCATCGCCACCAGCGCAATTTCCCGGTCGTAATCGATCTGGGTGAACCGCGCCAGCATTTCGGGATTCAGCTTTTTTAAAGCGCCGAAAAAACGATAGTAAATCGTTGTGGGTGAAAGCGTTTTGAAAAATGCCGTGAAAAGGGGTGCGTCCTCGGGCTTGACGGGCCGGACAAAAATGCGGTGCCCGTCGACGTCGATCATATGGGATTCATCCTCCTCCGGATAAGGGCCGATCACCAGATGCAGAGAGGAAGGTGCGGCAAGTGGTGAAACCAGGATACGGGCATCCACCGCCACAGGTTTACCATTCTTGATCAGAACGGGATTCATGTCCAGTTCAGCGATGTCGGGAAAATCGATCAACAGTTGCGAGAGCCTGATGATCATTTCTTCAAGGCGCTCAATGTCTGCTGCGGGTCGGTTGCGGTAACCTTTCAACAGGGAATAAGCCTTGGTGTCCTGCATCATTCTTTGGGCCAGCAATCGGTTCATGGGGGGGAGCCCCAGGGACCGGTCTTTCAACACTTCCGTGTAAATGCCCCCCATGCCGAAAAGAATGACAGGGCCGAAATTGGGATCGCGCTTGGCACCCAGCAGAATTTCATAATCCGGCTTCGAAAAATAGGGCTGAAGGATCACACCCTCAATCCGGGCATCGGCGTTGTATTGCCGGGCAGACGACAGTATTTGGGAAAAGGCCGAACCCACATCTTCATCGCCACGTAAATCAAGACAAACGCCGCCGGCATTGGTTTTATGGGTGATGTCCGGTGAGTGAAGTTTCATGACCACCGGGTATCCCAGGTCCCGGGCGATCTGCGTGGCCTGGGCTTCTGTTTTTGCAGTTTCTGTGCGAATCATGGGCAGGCCGTAGGCTGTGAGAATTTTATTGGCATCCAGTTCCGACATGAATCCCTGATTCGGCGCACCATCGATCAAGGAGCCAGCCTTTTTCTGATCAAACGCCATGTCTCCGGCAATTTTCGCTGGAACTTCCAACAGCATTTCGTGATTCCTGGCATATGAGACCATATACAGAAAAGCCCGGACCGCCCGTTCCGGCGTGTCATAGGTTGGAATTCCTGCGGTATTCAATACGTCCACAGCAGCGGCAATGCGTTTGCCGCCCATCCAGCAGGCAAACACAGGGAACCGGCGTTTCTGGATTGCGGCAGCCAGCGTCTTGGCTACGGAAAGGGGGTCGGTAAGGGCCTGGGGGGCAAGAATGACAAGCACGCCGTCCAGGTTTTTCGAGTTGAAGCAGATCGAAAGGGAGCGGTCGAACCGTTCTGCGGAGGCATCGCCGAGGATGTCGATGGGGTTGCCCCGGCTCCAGAATTCCGGCAGCAAGGCATCAAAGGCCTGCAATGTTTCCGGGTCAAGGGGCGCGGGCTCCTGACCATGCCGGGCAAGGGTGTCAACGGCCATCACACCAGGTCCCCCCCCATTGGTGAGGATCGCCAACCGGTGACCATGCGGCCGGGGCTGCTTGGCCATCAGCTCTGCGCAGTCGAAAAGTTCTTCGATGGTGTCCACTCGTACGATGCCGGCGCGCTTGAAGGCCGCGTCATAGACCGCATCTTCTCCAGCCATGGCGCCCGTGTGGGAGGCGGCTGCCTTTGCACCGGCCGGACTTCTGCCGGATTTGAGAACGATGATGGGTTTTATGCGGGACACGGACCGTGCGGCACTCATGAATTTTCGAAAATTGGTCAGGCTTTCGATGTACAATAGAATGCTTTTGGCCGAAGAATCATTGCCTAAAAAATCGATCATGTCTCCGAAATCGACATCCAGCATGGAGCCGATGCTGACAAAATGGCTGAAGCCGATGCGTTCCTTCAGGGCCAGATCCAGAATCGCAGTGCAGATAGCGCCGCTCTGGGACACAAAGGCAAGATTTCCTGCCTTTGGCATCTCCGGGGCAAAGCTGGCGTTGAGGTTCACCCCGGGACGAATAATGCCCATGCAGTTCGGTCCCACAATACGAAGCCCTCCGTTATGAGCAATACCCTGAATCTTTTCCTCTATCTCCCGGCCCTGCGCACCGATCTCCTTGCCTCCCGCTGAAATGATGACGGCGCCGCCGACTTTTTTTTCGACGCATTCGTTGATAATATCGGGTACGCCATGCATGGGCGTGGCAATAACCGCCAGATCCACACCTGACTCCAGAGCCAGAACCGATTTGTTGCATGCATGTCCGTGGATACTTTTATACTTGGGATTAACCGGCAGCACGGTTCCGGAAAACCGGCCGTCAACAAGATTTTTCATCAGCGCGTTACCGATGGAGCCCGTTTTTTCACTGGCGCCTACCACCGCAACATGTCGCGGTCTAAAAATGCGGTTCAGGTTGTATTGGGACATTGTTTTCCTCCAGTACGTTTTGAAAGCGCATGCCATGGAATTTTTTATGGTGGCCTTCTTTAATGAGAGTTGCAGTGAATTTCCCGTGCAAAAAATGGGTTGTATAAAAAATGGGTTGTATACTGATTGGGACTCAACTGGATGGTCCTAGGAAAGGGTCATATGCAACCGGTGGTCGCCGCATATGACCCGTCGGGAGGATGCCTCGTAAATCATACGATTATCGGCATTCTCTTAATTCTCGTTCTTACATCCGGGTTATTTGCTGGCTTGTTCCTTAATTCCTTTTTTCCCCCCAGACGTCGGGCCTTGACCAGTGCTATTACACTTGCCCTGGCCCTTCCCTTTGCCGTGACCGTCTTTCAGTCCCTGACCTTTTGGTCCAGTTCCATCCTTATTTGGCATCTTAATCACCTCCTTTCCGCTATAGAATGACAGCGACCGCTAATGTATCTTTGCCCGAATCTGCCTTGTTGACTGATCTTGTCTTTTTTTCGATTCGGGTTGTTCGGCATTTTTAATCATATTCTGTAATTCAGCCTCTTGCTGCAGTATATCGTATGATCTGAACTGTTCTTTTTGCCGCCTCATTCTAATCACCCAGTATTTTGTTGATCTGGCCTTGTTTTTCCTGAATTTTTCCCTTAATTTTTTCGTTTTTGCCTTTGGCTCTCAGATCAGGATTTCCGACTATTTTTCCAACCGTCTCTTTTACCTTCCCTTTGACTTTGTGCAGAGTGCCTTCTGCATTATTCCGTGTGCTTGATTTCATAGTGTTTCTCCTGGTTGATTTTTTTTGTTCTTTATGCATTTTTTATTTACCGATATGAATGTTCCGGATGGAATCAAATACGCCGAACAGGTTGGCCACCCAAATGATAACAGCGATGACCACCACAATGTTAACAATCTTCTTAATTTTTCTGTCCATGGGGATGTAATTGTTCACCAGCCACAGCAGAACCCCGATAACGATTAAAATGATAACAAATTGGATAATATCCATGATAATTCCTTTCCCCGGGTGCTTCACCCAGACCGGGCTTATTTTACAATCATACTGTTCTTAACCGATGTAACTCCTTTTACTCTCTGGGTGACTTCCACAGCCCTGGCAGAGGCTTCAGCAGAATCAACAAAACCGCTCAGCTGTACTTCTCCCTTGAAAGTCTCCACACTTATCTGGAACACCTTGAGAATCGGGTCATTTATTATTTCCGCCTTAACCTTGGCGGTTATGACGGAGTCATCCACATATTCACCCGCACTTTCGCGTGTTTGTGTTCCCGCACACCCAGCCATGAGGGCTGCCAGAAACAATACGATAACCAGTGGTCTGAAAAACCTGATCTTATTCATAAAGACTCCTTTATATTATAAATTTATATTATAAATTCATCGGATGTATATTATAAATTCATCGGATGAAGTTCAACTCGCCGGTTTTGCGCCCGTCCATCGGCTGTGCTGTTGGGAGACGCCGGTCTGGAGAGGCCGAATCCTTCAAGGATCAGACGATTTTCATGAATACCCTTGTCCGTCAGATAGGTCTTAACGGCCTTGGCCCGTCTGATGGACAGCGCGTCATTGTATGCTTTGGTACCGGTACTGTCCGTATGACCTTGAATTTTAACAATAATCCTGGGATAAGTTGTCAAAATCTCTGCGATTTCATCAAGATAATCAAAGGCCTCTGGTTTGACCGTGGATTTATCGAAATCAAAATAAGTCTCGTCCACCACCCAGATGCCCTGGGTATTTGTCCTTTTTAATTCAACAGGGGCCGGAGCAGGCGGCGGAGCGATTGCCTTCCTGGCTACCGGTGCCGGTGCCGGTGCAATGGGCTTTTGGGTTAGAAAAACGTCTTCGACAAATTTGGCCATACCGGCGTCCGTTAACAGGTTGTCTGCATTGGAGACAAAGCCGCACCTGCCGATACGGACGATTTCATCCATGAGGACTGCCCCTTTTCCATCATCACCGACAAGGATGGGATAATAGCAAAGCTCTGCCCCCAGTTGATCTTTCAGGGCCTGGACTGCCTTCAAAGTGATGGGTGACTCTAAACTGAAGGCCGGCTGACCGTCACTGATAATAATCACAGCGGTTTTACCGGAAACAGATTTCAGTTCCTCCTGCCCGGAGGCGGTAAGAGCCGTATGCATGGGGCTTGTACCCCCCGCTTGAGATATCTTTTTTAGTTTTTCACCCAGTGTATTGTCGGAATATTGCTCCATGCCGTAAAAGAGAACCGTGTTTTTGCTGGAAACAGCAGATTTGTGCCCAAAGGACCGGAGCGCTCCGTTCTGACCCAGTTCCGGCAGGGCCTGATTCATGCGGCTGACAATTTGGGTGGCCACATCAAATTTTTTATTTCCCATGTATGGGTTGTCCATGGAACTGGATGCATCCAGAACAATGACAAAATTATCAATGGATGACTCATAGTCGTTTGCACTGAACGGGGCCAGGGTAAATTCGGGGATGGTATGAACCTCCTTTTGGGCATAACACCCCGAAAGCAGAAAAGCGATAGCCAGGGCCGTACAAAGTTGGATACTGAAAGATTTCATGACAAGTGTCCTTTGTATTTTAAGTTTTTGGGTTCACGGAAGATGTATATCCGTGTGATGGAGTTCTTTATAGACTGATACAATTCAATTAACGTGCCGGGATTTCAATATCCGCATTATAATCACCATTCCCTTGACGGGCAGGGGTGGCAGGCCGTAATGAGAAGTATACCGGCAGCATTTAAAATCAGAAAATTCGGTCATATTCAGCCCCTGGTCATATATGAACTTTTTTCCAGCACTTCATTCACCTTGCCTGCCAGGGATTCAACGGAAAACGGTTTTTCAATGAAGTGAACTCCCTGGTCCAGGATACCCAGGCGGGAGATGACATCGTGACCCCACCCCACTCCAGGGTGGCCGATGTTATGATCAAGCCCCCTTTTTTCGCATACGCTTCAGTAAATTTTTAAACGGGATAGTTGCGATACCTGAATTGATATCCGACATGGCATAGGGGATGACCAGTTCCTTACGATGAAGGATGGACCCGCAGGAATAGACCACATTGGGGACATAGCCTTCCCGTTCTTTTTCATCCGGGGTTAGAAGCGGTTCGTCCAGGCGGGCAATGATCTGGGCCGGATTTTCCAGATCCAGCAGAATGGCGCCGATGCAGTACTGGCGCATGGGGCCTACCCCATGGGTCAGTACGATCCAGCCTTTATCGGTCTCCAGGGGTGACCCGCAATTGCCGATCTGGATAAATTCCCAGGGCTGTTCAGGTTCCTGGATCACCTGGGATGTCTGCCAGAAATGCAGATTGTCCGAAAACATGATATGGTTGTTTTCGCCTCCCTGGCGGGAAAGCATGGCATATTGACCCTTTATTTTCCGGGGGAAAAGGGCCATGCCTTTATTTTGAGCTGCATCGCCGTTGAGTGTAAGAATTTTGAAATGAATGAAATCTTTTGTTTCGATCAACTGCGGTAAAATGGTCACTCCGTTATAGGCCGTATAGGTGGCGTAATAGGTAACTTCTTGATTATCATCGAAAAACTGAACAAACCGGGCATCTTCAATCCCCCTGCTCTCATTTCTTGAAACCGGAAAGATAACCCGTTCCGAGATCCTGTGATCGGCATGAAAGTCCACTTCATAATTGGAATCCGCAAGCCAGGTCATAAAACCAAAGGCTTTTTTCTGTCTGGCCGGAGAAAATCGGGGGACTTTTTTGAGGATGGAGATTTGTTCGATAAGTTCCTTAAAGGTGAATTCTTCAGACAGGCTGCCGAGAACATAAGAGCTGATTTCGTTGTCAGCCTTCATTTCATCCAGCTTTCGCTGGAAAACGGATCGGTTATAAACAGGATCCTGTTGTAAATCCGGAGTTTCCACAAATTCACTGACCGGATCAAAACAAAAGGTGTTGTGGCGGTCAAGGACCCCGCTTCGAAATACAATGGAGGAAATATGGCCTTCACCTGTGGCCCTTAGACTCATGACAAATCTGAGGCTGCCTTTATCAAGGTGGCTCTGATCTGGATGGGGCACAATGGACGGATTGAAAAGTGCGGCAGACTCGATGGCATATTCTTTTGTAAAATAAGCGCCGATCAATCCTTTTTGAACATCACTCAGCAATAAGTCCTTTGGCAGGAAACCCTTTACCAGGTTCAGATGCCGTTCAAAGATATGATGAATATCTTCGTGCCGGCCCGAAAATTCCCTGAGTATTTTTGCCATCAGATCTTTGGCAAAGACTTCGGGCAGATCCATGATTCGCCCGATGATTTTTGATATGCGACGGGGGTCATCCGGAAGATGAGGGCGTGTAATGACCCGGGATGTATCCCCGGTGATCTTGTTGGGTTTTCTTGTCACTTTTAAGTGAAGAGAGTGTTTTGCCTTCATGTACGGAGTTCCTTATGTAAATACAATTTTAAGAGCTGGGATTATGCATGATAAGCCCCATTGCCCTTTTGTGACCACTGTCACATGGCCGGCCGGGGAGAAGCCAGACAAAGTGATACAAGATCGTCAATTTTTGCCGTACCCGCACACATGACCGTATCCGCACCTCCCCAGTAAATTTTCACTGTACCGTCTTCTTCCGGAATTGCTCCGCAGGTGAACACCACATTGGGAACATAACCAACTCTTTCCCAGGGATCTTCCGGCTGAAGAATCCACTCATCGCAAACCCCGATAATGACTGCCGGGTCATCCAGGGCGTGCAGGGCTGCACCCAGCCGGTATACGGTTCCGGACATGGTTTTGAAAACCCCATGGTAGATATTCAGCCAGCCTTGATCTGTTTTTAGGGGCGGGGCGCCTGGCCCGATTTTCATTTCATCCCAATGGTAGGAAAGTGGTTTCATGATTACCCGGGAATCCCCCCAGTGAATCAGATCGACAGAATAGGAAATCCAGATGGACCAGGGGGATATTTCCGAATGGGGCCGGTCCAGGCGCACATACCGGCCCTTTATTTTTTCAGGAAAGATGACCACGTTGCGAAAATCCGCCTGGGTGATCAGGGCAATCCGTTCAACTGTTTTAAAATCCAAAGTCCTGGCCAGGGCGATGCGGGCGCCGTGACAAGAATAGGCGCTGTAGGTGAGCAAAAATTCATCTCCCATGGGATTGATGCGCAGGTCCTCTACGCCGAAGGCTTCATACTCGGCAAAAACACCATCTTTAGCCGGGATTAAAAAGGGTTCGGGGCTGACGGTAAATGAAAATCCATCCCTGCTGTCTGCACGTCCGATGATGGAACGTCCGTTGTAAAGATGGGATCTGAACAGCATGATATACTGCCCCTGATATTTGGCTGCGCCGGCATTGTGAACTGTTGCCACCGGATAAGGCACATCCTTTACTGTCAGGATGGGATTGTCAGCACAGCGCGTAATGATATCTTTTTTGGCATTCATGGTAAATCCTCTTTGTGTGTTAATTTCTTCCAAAATCATCTTCCAGCCGTTCAATATCATCTTCACCAAAATAATCCCCGGTTTGAACTTCCGTAAATACCAGGTTTTTTATGCCGTCATTTTGAATCCTGTGAAGGGATGTGCGCGGGATATCCACGGATTGTCCGGTTACAAGCCTTTTTTCTGCGCCATCTAAGGTCGATATGCCCTGGCCGCTGATCACAAACCAGTGTTCATCCCTGTGCTGATGACGCTGGAGGCTCAACCGCTTTCCCGGATAAACCGTTATTTTTTTATTCTTAAAGTCATTCTCATCGGAAAGAATCTCGTAAAATCCCCAGGGCCGATGATCTTCACGTTTTGTCATTTCAAGTATCTCTTCATAAACCTGGATATAGTTTTCAACCATGCGGTCAATGGTGAAATGATCAGAAACGGTTTTCCGGCAAAAGGCCCGGTCAATGCTGCTGATGCGGTCAAGTGCAGAGATTGCCTCCTGAATGCCGGAAACCAGGAATCCGTTCTTTCCGTCCTGGATCAGTTCGGGCATGCTGCCCCGGTTGACGGCAATCACCGGGGTGCCGCAGGCCATGGATTCAATGACGGTAAGGCCGAAGGGTTCGTCAAAATTGATAGGATGCAGCAACGCAAAAGCCTTGCCCAGAACATCATTTCTCGTTTCCGGCCCGATGCTCCCCAGGTAAGTTACCTGATGGCCATCGATCGCCGGGCTGATATGTTCATTAAAATAGGCTTCATCCTGTATGATGCCGGCCATGACCAGTTTTCGGCCTGAGGCCCGGGCAATCGCGATGGCCTCTTTGGCGCCTTTATCCGGGTGGAACCGGCCCAAAAACAAAAGATAATTTTCAGGACAGGGCTGAAAATCAAATTCCGCAAGGTCAATGCCGTGGTGGATGGTCCTGATATAGTCAAGATCCAGGTTTCGGTCGGCATTGCTGATGGACACATAAAAGGTTTTTTTATTGTATTTTGTGAATACCGGCAGAATTTTCGGCGATGAAAACCCGTGGATGGTGGTGATCACCGGGGTGTGGGTCAGTCCTGTATAGGTTAAGGGCAGAAAATCAAAATGATTGTGAATGATGTCGAATTCTTCGGCATGATCAAATAATTCGGAAATATGAAGGCATTCAGATACTTTTGGAATGATGGTGTGATCTTCTTCATATCCTCTGGCGCAAACAGCATGCAGGACGGCATGGGTCAATGAATCTTTTGTGGCAAACAAGGTGACATCGTGGCCCCGATCGACCAGGCCTTCAGTCAAAAGGGATGTTACTTTTTCCCAGGGGCCGTAGTGCACCGGCGGAGTCCGCCAGGCAATGGGTGACAGCATGGCAATACGCATGGTCTTTCCTTTATGTAAAACTTTTTATATGAAAGCCGTCAGCCGTCAGTACTCAGCTAACAGCTTTCATGCTTTATTGTGTCCGCCAGGACATGTGGTTTATATGAAAGTTTTAAGCTAACAGCTTTTTGGTGACCGCAATGGCGGTTGATTCAATACTTCATCGGCATAGAGCTTCTGCAGGGTCAGCAAAGACAGAAGCCATGCCAGTGTGGACTCTGCCCCCTGATTCTGGTTGATACCGTCCACCATGAGCCCGTCCCGGCAACCGCCGGTCCTGGGGTCATACAGTGGCATATTCAGATCATTGTGACCGAGAAACCAGTTAAAACTCATGACACTGTTTTCAAACCACTGCCGGTCCCGGGTGATATTATATGCGTCCACACAGGCCTCAACCATGGCTTTGGCTTCAATGGGCTGCTGGTCGAACCGGGCCCTTTCTCCGCCTTTCTGATACCAGCCGTTGCTGCCGATGGGCGTAAAATGACCATCGTCTGTCTGGATGGCCAGGAGCCATTTCAGGGAGACAAGCCCCATCTCCACCATATCGCTCTGCTGCATACGGTTTCCAGACAGGATCAGGGCCTGGGGCAGTTTGGCATTGGCATAATTCAGAGAATCTTCAGGCCAGGGCCAGTCCTTTGTCCCATGATTTTTAAACTGGACAAAGAGCCGGTCTGCCAGGATATCCCTGATCCTTCTGGCATCGCTGTCCCCGGAAAATTTGCCGAAGTAGGCATCCAGGCCGATGAGAGTGAACGCAACAGCCCGGGGGGCAAAAAAAGATTCCGCAACCCCCAGTGCTTTTTTGAACAAAACAGTGCTCACAGCAAGGTGGCTGGGGTTCTCAAGATATGCCACAGCATTTCCCAGGCACCACAGCGCCCGGCCATGGGAATCTTCGGACCCTGTCTCTTTTACCCACTGCCGTGAATAGTCCATAAAATTGCGGAAACGGCCGCTCTTTGCATCAAAGGCGTATAAAAGAAATCCAAGATAATGACCGGCCAGGGCATCCAGCCCGAATCCATTGGCCGGCAGGTATTTTTGTCCCAGGACCGCCACCAGCAGGGCCCTTGCATTATCATCAGTGCAGTATCCATAGTCCCTGTCCGGAATGGTATGATTGGCATGCTGGAGGATGCCGGTATCATCAGTCAGGGCATTGAGATGATCCAGCTTGATCTCGGGCAGATCAAAACAGGTGATGGCCTCAATGTCTTTAATATAGGAATACCTGGGCCGGGGATGGCGGATGCGGTTTTGACGGACCTGTCTGAAAATTTCAAGATACCGCTTGGATACCTCTTTCCAAACGGCTTTGCGGGTAAAGGTATAGGCTTTTTTGCGCATGGCATGACGTTGGCTTTCATTGCCCAGAAGGGTATTGATCTGTTCTGCCAGGGCGCCTGGATGTTTAAAGGGGACGATTTTCCCCCGGCCGTCTGCCAGCATTTCAACGGCATACCAGTAGGGGGTTGAAATAATGGCCTTTCCAGTTCCCATGGCATAGGCCAGGGTCCCGGAGGTAATCTGGGCCTCTTCAGGATATGGGGAAATATAGAGATCGGCAATGCCGAGGAATTCACCCAGTTCCCGCAAGGCCACAAAACTGTTTTGAAAAATGACATTCCGGCTGATACCCAGTTTATGAACCATCTGCTGGAGCATGATTCGGTAGGCCTCCCCATGAGATTTCAAGATATGGGGATGGGTGCGGCCAAGAATGATATAGACCACATCCGGATGTTTTTCCAGGACTTCGGGAAGGGCCTGCAAAACGGTTTCAATTCCCTTGCTCGGGGACAAAAGGCCAAAGGTGAGTAATACCTTTTTGCCCTCCACTTTGAATTTATCCTTGTTAAAACTGGAATCGATAAAGGGCATGTCCGGTATCCCGTGATGGATAAAGGCGATTTTTTCACGGGGGACCCCATAGATATCTTCCAGAAAGCCTTCGGCCTTATGGCTCATGACCACGAGTTTGTCCGACAGATCACTGAGTTTGCACATGATATCCCGGTACTCGGGGCCAGGGTCTTTTAAAACCGTATGCAGGGTCGTCACCACGGGCATGTGAAGGTCGCCGAGGAGTTTGAGCAGATGGCTGCCGGCAGACCCTCCGAAAATACCGAACTCATGCTGGAGGCAGACAATATCGGCCCCGCTGATATTTAAAAACTGGGATGCAACGCCGTAATCGGCCAATATGTTCTGGTTAATTTCAAAGCGGACTTTTTCAGGGTAGGGATATCCTTTTAAAGTGTCATTCATTGCAATTGTCCAGCAATCCATATCCGGAGATATTGCAGACAATCCTTCCACCAGATCACCGGTAAAGGTTGCAATGCCGCATCGCCTGGGCGGATAATTGCCGATCACGGCTATGGATTTTATGTCCTCATCATGTTTGAGTTTTGTTGTCATAGACGTCTCTTTTAAAAAATATACCGCTCGCAGATTTTCCGGTAATGATAGCCGTAGATGGAAAGGGTGACAGCCGTGGGCATTAGTTTTGGTTTTCGGACCAGGGTCCAGAGAATCAGATACCAGTAATGGAACCGCTCCTTTCCAAAAACCCCGAGCCGCAGGGCTGCCCTGAAAAAGGAAAGAAGCCTTTGAATATCAAAGGGTGTAATAATTTCAGGGGCTTTGAGTTCCCGCAATAAGGTCCTGACCCGGCAATAATAGTTTTTGGGTTGATAGATATGCTTCATGATGGCCTGGTATCCTTTAGAAAGATTGTCCATGCCCATCATGGGGATGATATTAGTGGTGCCGTCCACATTGTCCCCGGAAAAGGATTGCGTCACCCGGCTCTCCTTTTGAAGCCGTTCAAACAGCCGGGTTCCGGGAATGGCCTGGAGTATGCCCACCATGGCCGTAACAATGCCGCTCGTCTGGATAAAATCGATCTGACGCTGGAAAATGGAAGGCCCGTCATTGTCAAACCCGACAATGAACCCGCCCATGACCTGCAGCCCGGAACGGTGGATAATGGCCACGCTTTCCAGGAGGTCCCTGTTTTTATTCTGGATTTTGTGACATTCGGTAAGGCAGACCTCATCCGGGGATTCTATGCCGATAAACACGGCATCAAACCCGGCCTTTACCATCATGTCCAGAAGTTCAGGATCATCGGCCAGGTTGATGGAGGATTCTGTAAAAAATACACAGCCCTTTTTATCTTTGCGCCAGTCAATCAGGGCCGGAAGCAGATGTTTTTTTAAATACGCCTTATTACCAATAAAATTATCATCCACAAAAAAGATACTGCCGCGCCAGCCTGATGCATAAATATGATCCAGTTCAAGGATAATCTGGTCGGTTTTTTTTAGCCGGGGGATGTGGCCGAATAAGGCTGTTACGTTGCAGAAATCACAGTTAAAGGGGCATCCTCTGGAAAATTGAATGCTCATGGAAGCATATTTTTTCATTTTTAAAAGCCCGCACTGGGGCACCGGGGTGTCATCGGTATCACAGAACCCGGAAGCCTGGTATATTTTTTCAGCCCGGCCTTTGTCAAGATCCGATAAAAATTCAGGCAGGGTCAGTTCTGCTTCACCCAGCACCAGGTGGTCCACATCCTTGAACGCTTCGGGTTCACAGGTAAAAAGCGGCCCGCCCGCCACAATTGTTGCATTCAATGCCTTGCAGCGGTCAATGATCTGCCGGGTGGATGTGCGCTGAACCGCCATGCTGCTGATAAACACCAGGTCGGCCCATGCAATATCCTTGTCCTTGAGACGTTCCACATTTGTATCCTTTAAGCGTTTGTCCCATTTTTCCGGCAGCAGGGCCGCCACAGTGATCAATCCCAGCGGGGGAAAAGCGGATTTTTTTCCGATAAAACTCAAGGCATAGTTGAAGGACCAGAACGTATCAGGAAATTCAGGGTAAATTAACAATATCTTCATCATAAGGGTCTCCTTTGGCCCTGGCGGCTTTAACAGCCGCCATTCCCTGGGAATGGGAAATTGTATAGATCCGGATATCCAGAGGTGCCTGCAAAAGCGGTTTTATCTTTAATCTTAAAGGGAATCGCATCAAGAGTCAACAAAACAGAATAGCAGAAAAAAACCGATTGATCGCCTATTTAAAATAGGCACTATTCCAGAGACAGAAGAAAGGATCGAAGATTTATTTTTTTGTTTTTCAACCCG
>JAWOEJ010000227.1:0-26644 GCA_046482845.1 Desulfobacteraceae bacterium
GTTTCTGACAGGCAAGGGCTAAGGGCTAAGGGCTAAGGGCTAAGGGCTAAGGGCTAAGGGCTAAGGGCTAAGGGCTAAGGGCTTAAAGGCTAAAGGCTAAGGGCTAAGGGCTAAAGGCTGAGGGCTAAAGGCTGAGGGCTAAAGGCTGAGGGCTAAAGGCTAAAGGCTGAGGGCTAAAGGCTAAGGGCTAAAGGCTGAGGGCTAAAGGCTAAAGGCTGAGGGCTAAAGGCTAAGGGCTAAAGGCTGAGGGCTATTGTATACCGAGGATAAAGTTAGGTGAAAAATGGCAGAAAGAAGATACTTTGATTATAATTCCTATTTAAGATCGATATTTGGCGAAAGGGTTCAGAAAATAACTGTAGATGCAGGTCTTGGATGCCCCAACAGGGATGGAACCCTTTCCCGGGGAGGATGTATTTACTGCAACAGCCTCGGCTCAGGGTCCGGACTGTTTAAAAAAGGGCTGTCCATCCCCCATCAGATTGATCGGGGCAGAAAAGCCATGATTATCAGGTATAAGGCCAGGAAATTTTTGGTTTACTTCCAGTCCTACACCAACACGTATACGACCTGCGCCCATATCAAAGAGATGATTGATATGGCCGTAAGACCACAGGATGTTGTTGGGCTTGCCATCGGCACCCGGCCCGACTGTGTAGATGAAGAAAAGCTGGATCTGATTGCCGCCTATACTGAAACCCATCTTGTGTGGATGGAGTACGGGCTCCAGTCCGTGCACAATGCCACTTTAAAGCGTATAAACCGGGGCCATGATTTCAGCGCATTTGAAAATGCGGTTCATATGACCCGCCACCGGGGTATTAATATCTGCGCCCACGTGATACTGGGGCTTCCCGGTGAAACAAGGGAGATGATGCTTGAAACGGCCAGGCAGATCGGGCGTCTCGGCCTGAACGGGGTTAAAATTCATCTTCTTTACGTGGTCAGAGGAACCGTCCTGGAAGCCATGTGGAAAAAAGGTGAGTATCAATGCATGGATCAGAAGTCCTATGTGGAAACTGTGTGCGACTTTATAGAACTTCTGCCTGAAAATATGGTCATTCAGCGCATTACCGGCGACCCCCACCCTGAGGAGCTTGTTGCGCCGGCATGGTCACTGGACAGAAATACAACATTTAACAGAA
The DNA here is from genome assembly GCA_046482845.1 of Desulfobacteraceae bacterium. Taxonomy (GTDB): domain Bacteria; phylum Desulfobacterota; class Desulfobacteria; order Desulfobacterales; family Desulfobacteraceae; genus DATFJZ01. Next base: position 1,146 of record JAWOEJ010000227.1, read on the forward strand.
TACAGGACACCATGGAAAGACGCAACTCACGCCAGGGTTTTAAAAGAACTTCGGTCTGATTTTTTTACCAGGAATTCATCATGTTCATGCCCATGAACTTGACCACTTCGTCCTGGAACTGTTTGAATCTGAAGCCCACAACCTTAACGGTATACTTCATTATTTTATACCCGATGGAGGTGTTTCTTTCCATCAGTTGTGACAAAGACTCCCTGTCGATCTTCAACGCTCTGCATTTACGGGTTACGCAGTATGCTGACAACCTCATTTTATAAGGCGGGATAAAACTGGACCATCCAAACACCTGGGCTTCAGGAATAACATGGTCGTGGGATGACACAGTGGATTCCTCGGTAACCGGTTTGGCGTTGGGCATTTCAAAGCGAAGATCAACCTTGCCTTCTATGATGATCCAGAGATCATCTGCCGGATCTCCTTCGGTAAAGAGCTTGTCGTTTCTCTGATACTCTTCTTCCCTGCATAGTTTCTGTATCTCTGCCAGCTCATCATCGGTTAAGTCCTGAAAGATATCAAGCGTTTCCAGATTTTTTAGCAACGGCATAACACGACCTCCTCATTAGGAAAAGATTAGATTTCAGCTGTTTCAACATCAGGATTATAACACAGCCTGCAACAGTTGAGACAGCGATTGGCTTCCTGGAGTGCATCTTTTTCGGAAAGTACAAGATCTACTTCCACAAAGGAATTCACTCTTTCGTTTACAGGGAGTTCAGGCATTTCAGCCCTTTTTATGGGGGTGATGCCTGGAACTGTTTTAAATATGGACTCCTTGATTCTTCTGTCCTGCAGAGAGTCCACAGGCGGAACCACCGGCTCTCCTTTGAGAAATTGATCTATGGAGCGTGCAGCCCGTCTTCCGCCGCCAATGGCATCTACCACAAGAGAGGGACCGGTAGCTGCATCACCGGCTGTGAAAACATAGGGAATGGTTGTCTGCAATGTCTGCGGGTTGTTCTCTATGGTATTCCATCGGGTCAGTTCCAGATCATTGATCCGGGGATGGGGATCGTCCTTGAATGTTGAGTCCGGTGACTGACCAATGGCAGTGATGACCGTACCCACTTCCAGAAAGGTTTCAGATCCTTCTATGGGTTCAGGCCGCCGTCTGCCACTGCTGTCCGGTTCCCCGAGCTGCATTTTCAGGTATTCCAGATGGGTCACATGACCGTCACATCCGGCAACTACCCTGACAGGCGCAGCAAGAAAGACAAATTCAATTCCTTCATGCTCTGAGGCGACGATTTCAACTTCATTGGCCGGCATTTCATTCCTTGTCCGGCGGTAGACCATGTATACTTTTTCAAGCCCCAGCCTGAGCAGTGTTCTTGCGCAGTCCACAGCCGTGTTCCCGCCGCCGATAACAGCGGCTTTGCTTCCCAGTTCAAGTTTTTCTCCACTGGCTGTTCTGGAGAGAAAATTGATTCCTGTAAAACAGCCCTTAAGGTGTTCCCCAGTTATGCCCAGTTCATAATCCTTCCAGGCCCCGACACCCAGAAAGACAGCATTGTATCCGCCTGCCATAAGGGAACCAAGTCCAAAGTCTACCCCGAATTTAACATGGTTGTAGCTTTTAATGCCTAAATTGAGGATTCCTTCTATTTCCCAGTCCAGCACCTTTTTGGGAAGCCTGTATTCAGGGATACCGTATCTGAGCATCCCCCCGAGTTTGGGCATGGATTCAAATATGGCCACCTCATGGCCGATCCGCCGCAGAAAATAGGCACAGCTCAACCCAGAAGGGCCGCCGCCGACAACAGCCACGCGTTTGCCTGTGTCCGGTGCACATTTTATCGGAATTCTGCTGCCTGAGTTCATTTCATAATCTGCTGCAAAGCGTTTGAGCTGATTTATGGAGACAGGTTCATCTTCAATGCCCCGTCTGCATTCTGATTCACAGGGATGGGGGCATACTCTGCCGCAGGACAGTAAAAGGGGGTTTCTCAGTCGAATGGTCTGAACGGCAGCCAGGTATTCCCTGTTCTTAATATGACTGATATATTTGGGGATATTGATTTCAGCCGGACAGGTCTGAGAACAGGGGGCCAGGGGATCGTGTTTCTGATTAAATTTCAGCAGTTTTTCAGAAAGGCTTTTTACTTCAATTATTTTTTTCGGGCAGGCATTCTGACATGCCCCGCAGCCAACGCATTTGTGATCATTCACAACGGGATGGCCGTCTTTTCCAATATAAACAGCACCGAATCTGCATGCTTTAACACAGTCACCAAGTCCAATGCATCCAATGTGACATTCTCTTTTGCCGCCAAACACAACCGCCATGGCTTTGCAGGAGGTTATTCCCATATAGTGATATTTATCCGCAGCTCTGAACCCGCCGTTGCACATATTGTATGCCTGTCTGGATTCAGCTGTTCCCGGATCTACGCCCATGACAGCGGCCACTCGTTCAATGGCTTCCGGCCCTGAAATTACACAGACACTGGGGGGGGCTTTTCCAAACACAACAGCCTCGGCTGCGGCTGAACATCCAGCGTACCCACAGCCGCCGCAATTGGCGCCGGCCAGGTTTTCTTCAACCATTGCAATTCTTGGATCTTCATATACATAAAATATTTTTGAAGCAAAGCTCAGCACAAGGCCGCAAAGGCCGCCAAGACCCAGCATGAAAATAAGTGCTTCGGCCATAACATCTCCTCTATTTTTTTATACAATGCCTTTATTTATACCATGCCTTTAAAGGCAAAAAACGAAAGTGCTATCATTCCTGCTGTAACAAGCCCTATTGATGTGTCCTGAAGCGGCCTTGGCACCCGTGCAATTCCAATTCTTTCCCTTAACCCGGCAAACAGGACAAGGGCAAGGGCAAACCCTGCAGCATAACTTAAGGAGGCCACCAGTGCCTGGAAAAAGCTGTACTCTTCATTGATACTGATCAAACAGACACCCATAACCGCACAATTGGTTGTTATCAGCGGCAGAAAAATGCCGAGCCCTGCATAAAGAGCAGGTATGCTTTTTTTTAGAAACATTTCCACAAACTGAACCAGGGATGCAATAACCAGAATAAAGGACAGTGTTCTTAAAAATTCAATATCAAGGGGTTTCAGCAGATAGGTATCTGTTGTCCAGGTTATCATTACAGCCATGACCATTACAAAAATAACGGCCATGCCCATACCCAGGGCGGTCTCCATTTTTTTGGATGTACCCATAAAGGGACAGTTTCCAAGAAACTGGGCCAGAAGAATATTATTTACAAAGATACAGCTTATGGCAAGTACGATATAATCAGCCATTTATTGTTATCTCCTTTTATTTCTTACCGATTAAATTCATCAGACAGAGCATCAGTCCCAGGCCCACAAAAGCACCTGGCGCCTCAATCATAAAGGTAAACGGCTGATATCCCTGGCCTAGAACCTGAGCACCTAAAATAGTCCCGGCGCCCAGACATTCTCTTACCGCACTGAGCGCTGTCAAAGCAAGGGTAAATCCAATACCCATGCCAAGACCGTCAGCCACTGCAAGATGGGGGGGATTTTTCCCGGCAAAGGCTTCCGCCCGTCCAAGTACAACACAGTTTACAACTATCAAGGGGATGAAAATGCCGAGTTTCAGGAACAAAGGATATGTAAACGCCTGCATTAAAAGTTCCACCACAGTAACAAATGTGGCAATGATAACAATGTAGCATGCAATTCTAACTTTTGAAGGAATAACGTTTCTTAAAAGGGATACCAGCAGGTTGGAGCAGACCAGAACAAAGGTGGTCGCAACGCCCATACCAATACCATTTTCAACACTTTTGGTTACAGCAAGGGCCGGGCACAGGCCCAGTACCAGCCTGAAAAGTGGGATTTCAGCCCAGAGCCCCTTGGTAAACTCTTTTGCCATGGATTGTGCCATATCTTTTTCTCCTAATTGGCCAGTTGTTTGATCTGATTCTGGATTTCCGGTTTAAGCCGCTGGTAGATATCTTGTGCCTGTTTTACTGCAAAGCATACGCCTTTTGAGGTTATGGTTGCACCGGACATGGCGTTGATGTCGCCGCCGCTGTCCTTTACGGCAAAGGTTGCATCATTTAAAGAAAGCCCTGCAAACTGTGAAACAAAGTCAGGGTTGTCCTTGGCCCTTGATCCAACCCCGGGGGTTTCTGAATGGGTGGTAACACTGACCCCGGCAATTTCGTCAGACTCCAGATTTACCGCAACCATCACGCCGATATCACCCCCATATCCCTTGCCTTTACCTTCAAAGGCAACAGAAACAGGCTTGTTGTCTTTTTTGCCGGTAAAAAAGGTAATCTCCTGTTCCTGATCGTTGAGTTTAAACCGGTCCTGGAGGGGATCATTGTCCACATCGCTTAAAATAAGCTTAATGGCAGGTGCCTTCTGGAATTTAAGGACCTGATTTTCTATTCTTTCACTTGTTCCGGTCTTTACTACGGCCAGCAGTCCGCCTGCGACTGCGCTGAGTACTGTTAAAACGACCACCATACTTATCATTTCACGCATTGTTCACACCCCTTCCCAGAGCTTTAGGTCTGATTTTATCAATGAGCGGGTTAATGAGATTTATAATTAAAATCGCAAAAATTGTACCATCCGGGTAGACCCCTATGTTTCTTATCAGAATTGTCATAAACCCTCCTGCGGCGCCGTAGATCAGCATGGGAATGAAGTTCACTGGGGATGTGGCATTCATGGTGGCAAGGAAAAAAGCGCCGAGCAGGGTGTAACCGGTAAACAGATGAAACAGGGGGCCTGCGTAGAGATCAGGGTTGGCTGCCTGGAAAATAATGGCTGTGATAAAAATACCTGCTATATAGGAAAGAGAGATTTCCCAGCGGATATATCCTCTGAAGATCAGGTAGATGCCACCAGCTATAAGTCCTGCACCAAAAACGCCGCCTGTGCTTCCGATCTGATTTCCCATGATCAGATCTGACAGAGAAAAAAGGTCAACTGCTGCTGTTCCCTGATGTTTTAAAGCGGCCAGAGGGGCAAGGGCGGTAAAGTCAAAGTCATAGGTGAGGACCGCGCCATCAAAATCAAAAAAGCCTTTCCATGATACCATCAGGATGGCAATGGCCACTATGGCAGGGTTGAACGGGGTTGCCCCGATTCCGCCGTAAATCTGTTTGCCGATGACAACCGCCAGAAAGGTTCCGGTCAGGACAACCCACCAGGGGGTGGTAGGCGGCAGCATCATCCCAAAAAGCATTCCTGTCATGGCTGCATCATAATCGGTAATTGTAATGTCCCGTTTTGATATAAAATTAAACAACAGTTCCCACAGCATGGCCGTTGAAACTGAAAGTGCCATAACGCCCAGGGCAGGCATTCCAAACTGGAAAATTCCAAAAAGTGCAGCTGGAAGCGCTGCCAGCATGATGTTCAGATTCATCCCTGAAATGGTGTCTCCATCATGCCAGAACGGAGCGTGGGATACGGTGTACTTGTTCTGTTTATGCATTGGCAGCCTCCGTTTTCTGTTCAGCTTCCAACAGCTGAAGCTGGTGTTTCCCAAGTTTTATATACTGGAACAGAGGGATTCTTGCGGTGCATACGTAACTGCATAAACCGCATTCTATGCAGGAATTAAGGTCAAACAAGTCTGCAGCATCCTCATATCTGTCCGCTTCAAGGTTTCTGACCAGCAGGTTGACAGGGACATTGGCAGGACAGATATTTATGCATTTCCCGCAATTGATGCAGGGATAGTCGGATACGTATTCAATGGCTGCTCTGTCCTGAATAATGATATTGTCCATATCAGGGGTTACTGGATGGTAAAGGGTATAGGTGCTGAAGCCCTTCATGGGCCCGCCGATAATTATTCTGTCCTTTTCATTGATTTTGAGATCAAGGTGGGAAAAGATCCTGTGTATCGGGGTACCGATGGTTGCTTTTACCCTGCGTGAATTTCCGTTTTTTCCAGTTATAGTTACTATTTTTTCATAGACAGGGGTTTTTTCCCTGTATGCCCGCGCTATGGAAATAACCGCTTCCGGTGGAATAAAGCATACCCCTGCTTCTTCACAGGTGCCCCCGGCAGGAACAATGGTATTTAAATAATCCTTCATGATTATTTCCGGAAGGGTATCGGGATAGATGGGAGAAGTCCTTATCACCTGCATTTTTTCAAACCCGTTATTCTGTCTGAGTTCCTCGGGTATGGTAATAAACACCCGGGTAATGCCGGTGATTTTTTCCAGGATCTGGATTCCCTGTTTGATTTCTTCAATGGCTGTTACAATGTGGTACTGACAGGTAGTGGACAGCAGATCCATATCCGCCCCTGTGATCACAAGGGTATGGATTTTGTTGTCCTTACGGGTAAAGGTTTTAAAGGGCGGTTTGCCGGGAAGAGACCTGAGGAATCTGTCCGCAGACTCAAGTTCTGGTTTGTCGGCAAAGTCTTCAAATTCATTTAATTGTTCATTGCTGTTTTTTCTTTCAATGACAAAATAAGTGGACACCTTTCCAAAGTCGCCTGTATATGAAGCAATCGACGTTATGGTGCCGGTGCAGGGAGATGTTGTGTACTCTGTACTGTTCCTGTAAAGGAAAAGTCTTTCTCCTGTTTTCACGGTGTCGCCTTCTTCGATGCGCATTTTTCTGGTGCTGTCCAGTGGTTCATCCAGCAGAATAATCATTCTTGGCGGTTTGGGGATTTTTTCGGGTTCCTTAAGATCTGATTCAATCAGATCGTACCTGAGTTTTGGGCTGGTTAGTTGAAAAAATGGTCTTTTAATCATAGCGAACCTTTGTTGTGTAAATTGTGAATCATGCGGATAAACACATGGAAAAAAGCTTATTTCTTTTTTTCAGATTTACAGTGCATGACAGGAATTACAGTCCACCGGGCCTGACCCATAATCTTCATGGCATCCTTTACAAGTTGCATGAAATGCGTCAGTTCTGGAAGGCATGTAATCATCCCCTTCAAACCCATGACATTCACTGCAGTTGTAAATTTCGTCATCCTCAAGATTATGATGACAGTCCAGACAATACAGATCATACTCATGGACATGGGTTGCATGTCCCAGCAGAACTTTTCCTGCTGCATTGGGAAACATCAGCCGCACAGGTTCATCAGGACTGGGCGGCGGAAAAGCAGCATAGCACACAATGCCTGCAACAAGGAGTACGATAGAAAAAATTATTGAGGTTTTCAGTTTTTTCTTTGAGGTCATAAGACAGGAGCCCTCTTTGTTAAATCGTTAATGCCGATTGCAGCCGCTACATTAATATCGGCGTTACTCCAATATTAATGACTTAACGACAACTCGAAATCAATTAACCTGATACTCCATAACTTAAATCAGCTTAAGGTTCAAGTAAAAATGTAAAATTTTTATGAATTTGCCTGAAACAGGGCAGGTTATCTTTTCAGAATTCGGACGAGATAGGGAGAAAATTCTTTTTTTCCGGCCAGGCGGTTGTTGGCAATGCGGACCAGGACAAAAGCGGCAGCAAATCCTGCCACGCCCGCCCCAAGTGATGTCAGGGAAGGGTCCAGTCCCAGGGCCGGGGCAAAAATTTGGCCGGCTGCGGCACCTGCCGTGAGAAGAATAATGGGAAAGATGTAAAGCATAAAGGTCAGTTTGAGCAACGGGGCTGTTTTGATCCCAAGGATAACGTGGTCACCCACGGATGCATTTAAGGTATTGTCAACCTGGACTGTCATTTCTTTTATGTTTCTTTTTTCTTCACATGAATCTTTTGCTTCACAGGCTTCACATGAGGAAGCTCTCAACGTTTTTATCCATACCTTGTGCGGTGTAGCTCCTGTAACAACCCCTTTTTCAGTTGCCATGTTTTAAGTCCTCTTTCCCTTCCGGGTTTGATATTTGTATACGCAAAGTATTTATGTCAATATCATTATTTATGTTAATCGAAAAGTTGTTTTTAAATAAAAACAACTTTGGTATTAGAATGATTTCTTTTGGGAGAAAATAGTTGCTGCAGCGATAAACTTTATGGTTCAGACATAATTATTAATGGCAAGAGCTCTTCTTTTCTGCCTGTATTCATGTTCTATTTTTTGTTCTTTCTGCTGGTATTCTTCTTTTATTTTTTGTTCTTTCTGTTTATGTTGTTCTTCAATTTTTTGTTTTTCCGTCTGGTATTCCTGTTGAAGCGCATGTTTCTTCTGGGTGTGTTCCTGGCTGATCTGCATGGCTTTTGCGCTTATTTCGACATTATAGGCAGCATTGTCTGTGCCGGGCGGCAGTGTATCAATTCTCCCGGGCAGGGCGTTATGAACAGGATAGGTGTTATAGATGGCTGAGTTGTTTATGCCGGAAGGTATAATCGGCATTTTGACCACCTCCCTTGCCATGCCGTTTCGGCTGCTGACAGATACGCCGCATAATTAGTGTCTGAACGAAAACCCCGTGTTTGGGCGAAAACGTGTCCAGCTGCAAGGCGCAAAAAAGTTTGAAACCGGAGTGTACTCAGGTACATGAGGCCCGATTATATAATTTGGCAAACTTTTGCAGCAACGCAGCAGATGGGTGCGTTTTCGTTCAAACACTAATTAGCTTTGACTCGATGATCAAGTTTTTTAATGTTGATATTGACCTGTGAGGGGTCAGGTCTGACCCCATTTTCGAAAAACCAGATATAAAAACTAAAAACTTGATCATGGCGTTTGTTTAAAATCAAATCCTTGAATTATGTCCGGGAATGATATTTATCCCTTAATATTTAAAATGTTTCCGATCTGCGCCCTGCTTTCCATTGATCCTGTATTCTGGGGCTGTGTTCCGGCAGCCGGTGCTTGAGTTCCGGCGGGATTGTCTGCTTCAGCTGCGAGTGCCTGACCGGCTTGTGAGATATCCACCTGGACAGCCTGGTTTGCACGTGGTGCTGTGTTCTGGTCCAGGTCGGTTCTTGATGATTCAATGTTCTGTTCCCGGGTCAGGGCTTCCTGAGCAGAATCGGGCTGATTCTGGGGGTTGATCGTTTGATTACCGGTGTTGAAATATTGACCGGCACCTGATATAGTTTTGATTTCCATGATGCGTTACCTCCTTGTTATGCATTAGTTTTTTATGCATTTACCTCTTATAGTGATATAATATACATGGAAGAAAATAATGTCAATTTTTTTTCATTTTTTACTTGACACTTAATGATTTAGCGTATATAACCTGCAAGTCTTTTTAAAGACACCTGCTCCCCAGTAGCTCAGTTGGCAGAGCAATTGGCTGTTAACCAATGGGTCCGCGGTTCAAGTCCGTGCTGGGGAGCCAACACCACCTACCATATCCCGGTAAGTTTTCTTACCGGGATTTTTTTATTGATCTAATTTGGATTTTTCACTGGCATTGGTGCCAATAAGAATGGTCAAAGGATCTATATAAAGGGTTGCATCCTCAAAACTTTTCCAGTTTTTTAATTTTAATTCTTTGATCATGACGTCTCCCTGGCCTTATCCCGCGTCGCTTTTTTCTCAGTCAAGCTTAACTGGCTGTAGTACCTTTTATTCAGCAGTACCGGGAAAAAAAGGCTGATATTACCTTCCTTATCAGAAAAAAAAATGGGCTGTAAGGCTGATTCCAGCCCAGATTATTGAATATGGTTGTATATTGATCTGATTGTGGTAAAATGCAGCGTGAACAATATGATGTGATTGAGACCAAATTGTCAAGGTAAATCATAGTTAATTGGAGCAGACTTCACAGGGGTATAAAATTTTGGGATGAACCGAACCAGTCTTTTGACCATTGACGATGAATCCTATATTCGAAAGAGTATACGGTCCTTTTTTGAAGATTATGACTTTGTTGTGTTTGAAGCGGAAAACGGCAGAACTGGCATTGATGTTTTTGAAAGAGAAAAACCGGATATTGTTATTCTGGATCTGAGAATGCCTGAAATGGGCGGGCTGGAGGTGCTTGAAGCCCTGAAGGACAAGTCTCCGGATACGCCTTTTATTGTGGCTTCTGGAACAGGAAACGCGACAGCTGTTGTTGAGGCCCTTCACCTGGGCGCCTGGGATTATATTTTAAAGCCGGTTCACGATATGGCTGTCCTGCTGCATTCAGTGAAAAAATGCTTGAATACAAACCAGCTTAAAAAAGACAATATTAAATACCAGGAACGCCTTGAAGAGCTCGTAATGGAGCGGACAAAGGAGCTCAAGGCAAGCGAGGAAAAGTACAAGGCTGTTTTTGAGTGCACAGGTTCGGCAACGGCCATTCTCGAACAGGATATGACCATATCCATGGCCAATACCAAGTTTGCCGGTCTTGTGGGCCTGCCGGTAGAAAAAATCGAGGGCAGAAGAAAATGGACGGAATTTCTAATGCCGGAAGACCTTGAAACAATGAAAGCTCTGTATGAAGAAAAAAGCAATTTCAAATCAGGTATCACAGATCAGGTGCAGCATGAGTTCAGGGTTGTAAAGGACAATAAAACGATACGCCATATCTATGTGTCCATCGGGATAATACCGGGGACGGACAAATCTATTGTTTCTCTTCTGGATATTACGGAAAAGAAAAAAGCCGAGGAAAGATGGAACAGTCTTGAAAAGCAGCTCAGAAAGGCCCAGCGGATGGAGGCGGTAGGCACACTTGCAGGGGGAATTGCCCATGATTTGAATAATATCTTAAGTCCGGTTCTGGGCTATTCAGATATGATAATGCGGGAGGCCGATCCCGGGGGAAGTGTTTTTCGTCGCAGCAATAAGATACTCAAAGCCGCCTGCCGGGCAGCTGATCTGGTAAAGCAGATTCTTTCATTCAGCAGGGCTGACGAAGAAAAAATAATAACCATTACAATTCAGCCAGTTGTCAAAGAGGTGGTAAAGCTGTTGCACGGCTCCATCCCCTCAACCATAGAGATTATTGATAAAATTGATAATAATTGCGGTTATGTTGACGCAGATCCCACCCAGGTCCACCAGATTCTTATGAATTTGTGCACCAATGCCTATCATGCCATGGAAGAAACCGGGGGAAAGCTTATCATTTCTCTTAAGGAATCTGTGATTTCAGAGGATAATTCCTTAACAGACTTCCCTGAGATCAAAAAGGGAAGATATCTTTTTCTTGAGGTCAGTGATACAGGATGCGGTATAGAGGAAGATGTTCAGGAAAGAATATTTGATCCTTATTTTACAACCAAGGAGGAGGGTAAGGGAACAGGCCTGGGGCTTGCCATGGTTTACAGTATTGTTAAAAATTATTCAGGGGAGATCATTGTTAACAGCAGTCCTGGTAAGGGCTCTGTGTTTACCATTGTTCTGCCGGTAGTTTCAAACCATGAGCGTTTAGAAACAGATGGGTTCATTAAAAAAGAGTTTGACACAATGAGGGGGGCCCATATCCTTGTTGTTGATGATGACAGGGAAATTGCTGATATGTTAAAAGAGGGCCTAGAATCACTTGGGGGTATTGTCAGTGTTTTTTATTCCGGAATGGACGCTTTCAGTTATTTTACCGGTCATATGGATGATATCGATATGGTGCTGACAGATCAGACCATGCCGGATAAAACAGGCTTTGATCTTGCCATGGAAATGCTTGCTTTAAAACCGGATATCCCGATAATTCTGTGCAGTGGATACACTGGAACAATTAATGCGAAAAAAGTAAAAAAAGCAGGTATAAAGGAATTTGTCATGAAGCCGGTGTCCCTGGAAGCACTCTCAGACCTGATTCAGAAGATTCTCCGGGACAATCACAAAGAGTCAGGTAAAAGAATGTATAATTAGTGTCTGAACGAACCCCCCGTGTTTGGACGAAAACTTGCCCAGGTGCAAGGCGCAAGAAATTTTAAAACCGGAGTGTACTCAGGTACATGAAGCCCGATTATATAATTTGGTAAAATTTTGAAGCAACGCAGCAGATGGTTGAGTTTTCGTTCAAACACTAATTAAGGAGAATTCAACAGGAGTATGACTCAAGAAAATTTTCAGGTTCTTGTTCTTGATGATGAGATCAGTATTCAGCAGAGCATAGCTGCTTATTTTGAAGATGAAGGCTTTGCTGTGTTTTGCGCCTCAAGCGGAGAACAGGCCCTTGAACTTGTAAAAAAACACCATTTTAACGGTGCAGTGGTAGACATACGGCTGCCCGGCATGGATGGAAACACCTTTATCCTCAAGGCGGCCCGGCTGCAGCCTGACATTCATTTTGTAGTGCACACAGGGTCCACAGATTACAGCCTTTCCAGGGAATTAAGGGCTGCAGGGCTTTCCTCTAAGAATGTGTTTATCAAACCAGTCCATGATCTCAGTATCCTTGTGAATGCTGTAAAAAATAATGCCCCGGGTATTTAAAAAAACGGTTTTGTTTTCTGGAGAAAAAATGAGCAGAACACTTAAAAAAATACTGATTATTGATGATGAGGCCTATATCCGGGAAAGCATGAAAAGTTTTCTGGAGGATTTCGGCTATTTTATTATTGAAGCGGAAAACGGGCGCAGGGGCATTGAGGTCTTTGTTAAGGAGAGACCGGATCTTGTGGTTTGTGATCTTCGCATGCCGGAAATGGACGGGCTGGAAGTCCTTGGCCATTTAACAAAAAATTTTCCTGAAATTCCTATTATTATAGTCTCTGGAGCGGGCAATATCGCTGATACAGTGGAGGCATTGAAACTGGGTGCCTGGGATTATATCATCAAACCGGTTCAGGATCTCAATGTCCTTTACCATGCAGTAGAAAACTGCCTTGAAAAAGCCCTGCTGAGAAGGGAAAAGCAGAAATATCAAAAGGACCTTGAAAAGGCCCACGCGGATTTAAAAGATTCCTTTGACCGCCTTGAGCGGACACGGGATCAGCTGGTACAGTCGGAAAAGATGGCGGCTTTAGGGGGACTGGTGGCCGGGGTTGCCCATGAAATAAATACCCCTGTGGGCGTTGGTGTGACAGCTGCCTCTTTTCTTCAGGCAAAAACCAGTGAGCTCCAGAAATTATACAGGCAGGGTGAGTTAAAGCGCAGTGATCTGGAAGCCTATCTGACCACCATTGATGAGGTGGCCCATTCCATTCTTATCAATATGGAACGAGCAGCCAGTCTGATCAGCAGTTTTAAACAGGTGGCAGTGGATCAGTCCAATGAGGAAAAGCGTCTGTTTAATATAAAAACCTATATTGGCGAAGTCTTGTTGAGTCTCAGACCCAAGTACAAAAAAACCGGCCATGAAATACAGGTGGACTGCCCAAAGGACTTTGATATCTACTCCTATCCAGGGGCCTTTTCACAGATAATCAGCAATCTGGTCATGAATTCATTGTGCCATGGGTTAAAGGATGCTGAAAACGGTAAAATTGATATTCATATCAGTGAGGAAAACAAAAATATTCTACTGATCTACAGGGATAACGGCGTCGGGATGACAGAGGTGCAGCAGGCAAAACTGTTTGAACCCTTTTATACCACAATGCGGGGGAAGGGCGGGACAGGACTGGGCATGTCCATTGTATTCAACCTGGTGACCCAGACCCTGGAGGGTACCATTTCGTGTCATTCAGCACCTGGGAAAGGGGTTGAATTTGATATAAAATTCCCCAACTCTCCTCTGGTGTGAAAAAGGCTTTGGGACTCATGGAGATAGAAAACACAAACAGATGGTACCTTCATCCTGTATTTGTGTTTGCCTGCTCTATTGTGTCCCTGGCCACTGCACTTGTCATCACCATTTACTGGTACATGGAGATAACCAGCGCTCTTCAGATCATTATCAAAAAGTTCAACATCGATCCCGGCCAGATTTTTCCTTCCAGAACAGGGATGCTTCTTATTGTTCTGACCCTTCTTATAACTGTGGTCCTGACCGGAATTTTTCTGGCCTTTATATACTACCAGCGGACGGTCAGTCTTTTCAGGCTTCAGCACAATTTTGTGTATAATTTTACCCATGAATTAAAAACCCCGGTCACTTCACTGAAAATTTACCTTGAAACCTTTCTCCGCCACGATCTGGATTCCAGATCCGTTAAAAAATACAGTCAATACATGCTTTCCGACGTCACCCGGCTCATTGATAATATCAATGCGATTTTAAACCTTGCAAAGATTGAAAGTGCCAGTTATGGTGCAGAAATTGCCTGTGAGGACCTTGTGGCCAGAACTGAGGAGATTTGTCATAAAAACGGTACCCTGTTTCGAAACTGCACCATAGATATCACAAACCAGACCGGCAGAGAAATTGTCTGTCCTGTGAATATGCTGCTTTATGAGATGCTTGTCATGAACATTCTTTCCAATGCCGTCAAATACAATGTGTCTGAAAATCCAAGGGTCTCCATCTGTTTTTATGAGATCAAGAAAAAGGTAATGATAGATTTTTCTGACAATGGTATAGGCATTGAAAAAAAAGAGATAAAAAAAATTTTCAGGAAATTTTATACCACCACCAACAGGGAACCGTCCCAGGTAAAGGGAAGCGGCCTGGGGCTTTATCTGGTTTACAGCATAGCAAAGATTCACGGGTGGAAGGCTGGGGCAAAAAGCGCTGGCAAAGACAGGGGCTCTGTTTTTACAATCAGCCTGCCTGGTGAAGGATTTGTTAATGTAAAGGGGAGAACGCTGTGGAAGATGCTGAAAAAGAGCGCATCCTGGTCATAGAAGATGAAGCGCACATTGCAGAAGGCCTGAAATTAAATCTGACCCTTAAAGGATACCATGTTGCGATTTCCTGTGATGGTGTTTCAGGCCTTGAAAAATGGAGAAAATGGCAGCCTGATCTGATTGTGCTTGATATTATGCTGCCCATGATTGACGGATTTTCTGTTTTAAAAACCATTCGAAAGACAGATGAAAAGATTCCCGTGCTGATTCTTTCAGCCAGGGGAAGTGCCGAGGACAGGGTAAAGGGGCTCCGCATCGGTGTGGATGATTATCTGGCCAAGCCCTTTGATCTTGATGAGTTTCTGCTGCGGGTCAAACGCCTTCTGGCCAGAAAATCCTGGAATGAGGGCAAAACTGAAAATAAAAAAGACGACCCGAACCTGTTTTCTGGAAACACATATACCTTTGGAAACAACCATGTGGATTTTACCACCTGCAAGGCCGATTGCGCCGCCGGCACCATAGTTATGACAGAACAGGAAATAAAATTGTTCAAAGTCTTTATTACCAACCGGGGGAAGCCTGTTTCAAGGGAAAAGCTGCTGGAGGCGGGATGGGGATACTCAGGAGAGACCAGTACCCGGACGGTTGATAATTTTATGGTCAGATTCAGAAAGTATTTTGAGACCAATCCCAAAAAACCTGAATTTTTTAAAAGCAGGCGGTCGGTTGGGTATATATTTGATCATTGAGTCAAATCAGTGAGCCGGGATAAATCAGTGTACCGGACCTGTAACCAGTGATACAGCATAATTATTCTGAATGATGGTGGAAAAAACAGATACACGGACCTTTTGCCCATGGTAAAGGATTGTATCATCAATGATTTCTACCCTGTGAAGGCTTTCGTTGAATCCCAGTTTTATATATTTTAAATAGGCCTCTTTTACGGTCCATTTTTTAAAAATGTCACTGGGAGTAAGAGCCATGGTGTTGATTTCTTTTTGGGTAAAAGCAAGGTTTAAAAAGGAGGCATCCGGCAGGCTTCCAATTTTTTCAATATCTATGCCGATATCCTGGTTTTTGTCTGAACAGACAGCAGCCGCGGCATAGTCATCTGAATGGGAAATGGATATTTTTATACCGGGACTGCTGGCCAGAAAAGGGGCCCCCTTTTCATGATGGCTGATCTGGATTTGGCTCAGGGATTTTTTGGGCCCATGCCCGGCCTGGACCATGCGTTTTACAAGGAGACGTCCGGCCATCCATTCCAGCTGTTTTTTCATCGATTTAAATTGGTTTACAATGTCAATTTCAGAATCTGACAAAAACAGGGGGGTAAAATCCTGTTTTTCAAAAAAAGTGTTTTTGAATAGATTTAAACTATGGTAGCTTTTCATATGCAGCACAGGGTTCAGGGCAGTGGAAATTTTGAGAAGCCCTGTTTCAATGCCAGGCAGCGGGGCAGGGGTCAGCAGTGTATTGAGATTTACAAAATCCTGTTTCCGGCTCATAATTGATAAGTGTATTGAATCGCAGGGTTAAAGTCAATGGGTATTGTTTTTGCCCGTTTTGGACAATGAAAATTATAAATATTAAACATTTGATGATCAAGCTTTTTATACCTTTTTTCCAGGAACTGGACACAAAAGTTCTCCAGGAACAATACATAAACGTTTGATCATCTTGAAACAATTGGGGAAGGTATGGGGTCAGAAGAAGGTGATAGTGCAAAATTCAGGCAGTTTGTATCTTTTAGAATAGACGGGTATTTGATGGGAATTGATATTCACAAGGTAAGAGAAGTGAATATGCTTCTTGACATAACACCGGTTCAGCATGCCCCAAAATTTGTACGCGGACTGATTAATTTAAGAGGTCAGACAGTTCTGGTGTTTGATATGGGTGTTCTCATGGGAAGCAAAGCAAGGATTTTAACGGAAGACAGCCATAATATCATATTAAAGGCGGATGATGTGGGGCTTCTTGTGGACGATATCGGAGAGGTTATTGAAGTTGAAGAAGATGAGGTAGAAGCATTGCCCGCCAATATGGACAGACAGACGGCCAATTATGCTGAAAGTGTTGTTAAACTTGAGGATGAGCTCATGACCATTGTTTCCGTTGAAAAGATTCTGGATCAATCCAAAAGTAAAACTGCAAAGGAGTAAATATGGCCGATACAGGGACAATTGATCTTAGCGAAGGCGTTGGCAGTGAGTTTGTTGCAGAAATCAGAGATGATCTGGAACTGCTTGAGCCGGATCTCCTTGCCATGGAGGATGAACAGTCCAATGTGGATGCTGAACTGATAAACCGGGCCTTCAGGTCAATTCACAGTATCAAGGGAGGTGCTGGTTTCTGCGGGTTTAAGGATCTGGGTCTTTTAAGCCATTCAATGGAGAATGTATTAATGCGCATCAGGGACGGCCGGCTGCATATTGCCTCGGAAATTGTAGATGCGCTGCTGTCCGGCCTTGATAAACTCAAGCTCATGATCGAAGCCCTGGATTCCGGTGACCCTGTTTCCTTTGAGGACGAAATCACAGCCTTTGAGAGGATTCTTGAACAGAAAGAAAATATAGACCAGCCAGATAAAGAGCAACCGGATAAGGATCAGCCGGATAATGAACCAATGGGTAAACCCCATGGTGAACCTGCCGGGCCTTCCCATGATGTTGAAATGTCTTCTGACAAAGGTGTTGCTGTGCTGACTACACCTGAAGATTCTTTTTTCAGATCAAAAAAATTTCAGGTGAAAAAGGATGATATCAAAGCAGCTTTAGGTGAGGGAAAGTGTATCTATGCGGTTCATTTTGATCTGGAAAGGGATTTTATCAAACAGAAAAAAGATCCCGCAGATATCTATATTGATGTTGAAAATACCGGTGATATTCTTTTTTTTGATCTGGACCGGGACACAACACTGGAACAATTAAAGGACCACTCCCTGGGGATCCATCTTGTTGTGGCAACCATACTGGATTTAGATTTTCTTTCAGAAGTGCTTGAACTGCCGGGCGATGAGATCTGCCTGTTTAATGAGTCTGCATTGTCCCTGGCAGCTTCTGATGCTTCTTTTGATTCTGTATCAGAGGCTTCAGCTGCCCCATCAAAGTCTTCATCAGATACATTGTCTGTCCCTGATTCTTCATCAGATGCTCCATCAGACCTTGTATCAGAGACTTTATCAAAGGGATCATCAGGGGGGGCAATCTCTGATTCACAAACATCAGATCCAGGTTCTTTGGATCTGTCCAGGGGTCAGGACAATTGTGGGGTGAGGGACCACGGTAAAATCCATTTTCATGAGCACAGGGCAGACAAGCCAGGAATAGTCCAGAAAAAAACAGGTTTTGAGGTGAAGAAGACCGTAGAAACCATACGGGTGAATGTAGACCTTATCACCAGACTGATGAATTTTGCAGGAGAGCTGGTTTTAAGCCGGAATCAGCTGCGGCCGCTGATTGAAGCCTATGCCCGGGAGAATGCGGATGTCAACAGTGTGATGCAGGACCTGGACATGGTGACTTCAGAGATCCAGGAAGATATCATGCAGATCCGCATGCAGCCTGTGGGAAAACTGCTGTCCCGTTTCAAGCGCATTGTAAGGGATACAGCCAGGCAGCTGTCCAAAAAAATTTCCTATACCGTAGAAGGAGAAGGGGTTGAGCTGGACAGGACCGTTCTTGAAGGCCTGTCCAATCCAATGACCCACCTTATGAGAAATGCCGTGGACCACGGTATTGAACCCCCTGAGCAGAGGACAGGAAACAATAAGCCGGAGACAGGAACCATTTCGGTAAAGGCCTTTCACGAAGGGGGAAATGTTCACATCAATATTTCTGATGACGGCATGGGAATTGATCCGGGAAAGATCTGTTCAAAAGCAGTTGAAAAAGGTATTGTTTCAAAACGCTTTGCTGACAAAATGACAGACAAGGAAAAAATAGATCTGATTTTCAGCCCGGGCTTTTCCACCTCGGAAACAATAACCGACGTTTCCGGCAGGGGGGTTGGCATGGATGTGGTGAGAACAAACATTGAAAAGCTCAGGGGCCACATTGATATTGATTCCATTCCCGGACAGGGAACAACAGTCAAGATGATTATTCCATTAACCCTTGCCATTGTTTCAGCCCTTATTGTCGGGGTGGACAGATTCAGATTTGCCATTCCCCAGGTGAATGTCAGTGAAGTGGTCTTTCTCAGCACGGCAGACCTTAAAAAAAATCTGGAAAAAGTGGGCGGCTCAGATGTGATACGTCTCAGGGAGAGGCTGCTTCCCGTTATCCGCCTGAGAAATCTTTTAGATATTGATACCTTTTATATTGATGAAAAAACAGAGCAAAAAAAATTTGACCGGAGAAAAACACTGGTTGACAGAAGGGATTCATCATCAAACAGTTTTTCCCGGGTTTACCCGGAGGAAAAGCAGGAAAATGAGGAAAAGAGAAGCAATATAAATGACAGACGACAGACAGATGAAGGCGGGCTGTATATTGTTGTGGTTAAAGTCGGGTTCAACCGTTTCGGCCTTTGTGTGGAGTCCCTTTTTGATAATGAGGAAATTGTTGTAAAGCCGCTTTCTGACCATATAAAAAGCTGCCGGTGTTTCAGCGGAGCAACCATTTTAGGTGATGGCAATGTGATTATGATTCTTGATGCATCAGGCATGGCAAACCATGCCAATTTGAGATTTGCCGTTGTTAATGCAGAAGACCAGCGCAGGAAAGTCCAGGAAGCGCAAAGGGGCAGAAAACTGCTTGAAGGAAGAAATGTGATTGTTTTTTCCAATGCAGAAAACGAGTTTTTTGCAATTCCGCTGAACAGGATGGTGCGCCTGGAGAAAATAACCCCGGATTCCGTGCACAGGGTGGGCAGCTTGAAATATATGGCCTACCAGGACATTAGTATTTCTATTTTCAATCTTGAGGATTTCATTCCAGTGAATCCCTGCAGGTCTGATCTGGAGGCGATGTATGTGATTATCCCCAGGGGAATGAACGTAAAATCAGGCATTATTGTGTCAAATATCATAGATACCATGGAAGTGTTTCAGAAAATCAAGAAAGATTCAAATACGCCCCCTGGTGTCGAAGGGACTGCTTTTGTTGACAATAAACTGGTTCAGTTTCTGGATATGGAAAAAATAGTAAAATTGATGGAAGACAGGATCGTTTCATAAAGAGGAGAATAAATGAAAATACTTATTGTTGATGATAAAACATCAATTCGTAAGGAAATGAAAAAAATTTTAACCCAGCTGGAGTTTGATGATGTGACTGAGGCCATTGATGGCAATGATGCATGGTTTAAGCTTAAGGCGGAATTTGAAGGCAGGCCGGCTGAAAAATTTGATCTAATCATATCTGATATGGAAATGCCGAAAATGTCGGGACTGGAATTGCTCGAAGCGGTAAGGAAAGATAAGATCCTGAAGGATATGCCTTTTATTATGGTGACCACGGTCAATACCAAGGATGTTATTCTGAAAACCATGAAACTTGGTATTCAGGCCTATATCATAAAGCCGTTTAACCTGAAATCGGTTGCAGCCAAACTCGTTCAGGCTGGAATTTTAAAATAAGGGAAGCACCATGGGTGAAAAATTCAACATCCTTGTGGGAGATGCCAATCCGGTTACCATGGATATAATGGCCAATGCTGCCGGCTCCCTGCCGGATGTTGATCTTGCTTCATGTGTGAGATCAATGGGAATGCTCAAGGTCAAGCTTAAATACCAGCGCCATGATCTCCTGATCCTTGATTTTGATTCTGAAGAAATGGGCGGAGTTGGCGTAATTGACGTCATCCGGCGTATTGATCCTGATATCACCATTGTTGTTGTGTCTGATCCGGAAACAGCAGATCCGGATCTGGCGGTAAAAGCCCTTGAAAAGGGGGTTCACTGCTGTATTGCCAAACCGGCACGGGACCGGGCAAAATCCTATAATGAATTCAGGCTTCAGCTGTTGACGATTACCGGCCTTTTAAAGAGCAGAAAATTTTTTTCAGGTAAAGCAAACACGGCTACCAGGAAAGCTCAGATTCCCCAGGATATAAAAACACCAGAACAGGCCCTGATTAAGGAGGAACAAAAAAAACGGGTGGCAAGAATTACACGGGTCAGTATCATTGTGACGGCATCTTCCACAGGCGGGCCCGGTGCCTTGTTGAAACTGGTACCCCGTCTTCCCGGGGATATCGGGGTACCTGTTCTTCTGGTTCAGCACATGCCGTCTCACATAACCGGGTCCTTTGCCAGAAGCCTTGATGAAAAATCTGCAGTTGGAGTGGTTGAAGCGGCTCATGGTGATGAGATTCTTCCCTCAAAGGTGTATATCGCTCCCGGCGGCAGACATATGACGGTTACCCAGCCGGATAATGCCGGCAGGCGGTTTATTGCTTTGAATGATGATCCGCCTGAAAACAGTGTCCGGCCGTCTGCAGATGTTCTTTTCAGGTCTGTTGCCGCCTCGTATAATGGCGGTATTCTGGCTGTTGTCTTAACGGGAATGGGAGATGACGGCAAAAAAGGGGTACAGGTAATGAAGGAAAAGGGGTGTCTTTGTTTTTCTCAGACAGCCGATACCTGCGTGGTTTATGGCATGCCAAGGGCGGTAGATCTTGCAGGACTTTCAGATGATCGTATTCCTCTGGAACGTATTGCCGCAAGAGTCGTATCAGCCGTTAAAAAAGGGGAATTGTCGTGATAATCAAGGTAACAGATGAAGAATTCAATCTTTTAAGAGATATCATACAAAAAAAAAGTGGGATTCATCTGGGGGACAATAAAAAATACCTGATTGAAAACCGGCTCTCATTACTGGCCAGTAAAGCCCAGTGCACAACATTTGGCGAGTTTGCCAGAAAGCTCAATTACGGTTTTAAATCAAAGGACCTTGAAGAAAAAGTCATTGAAGCGATTACCACAAAAGAGACATACTGGTTCAGGGATTTTTTCCCGTTTGAATATCTCAAAGAGGTGTTTTTTCCTTTAATGGCAGAAGAAATACTCTCAGGTAAAAGAGACCATATCAGAATATGGTCTGCAGCCTCCTCTACCGGGCAGGAGCCCTATTCCATTGCCATGACAGCCCTGGAATTTCAGAGAAAGTTCCGGCTGGCCAAACCCATAGATCAATACCTTTCCATACTGGCAACGGATATTTCCCAGAAAGCCTTAACAAAGGCAGAACAAGGGGTGTACAATTATAATGAGCTCAGAAGGGGGCTGCCTGAAGAGTATATCCGGCAGTATTTCAAGGAAAAGGGGGCGGACTGGATATTGAGCGGGAAAGTCAGGTCCATGGTTGAATTTGCTGTATATAATCTCCAGCATCCTGTGCCGGTGAAGTGGAAGGATTTTGACCTGATCATGCTGAGAAATGTGATGATTTATTTTTCAGATGCCTTTAAAAAAAGTATTTTTGAAAAGATTGCCAAAAAACTTGGGTCAGACGGGATACTCTATCTTGGAACCGGCGAGACAGTCAGTGGATATTCAAATAAATTTCAAGTGCTTGATTATAAAAAAGTAAAATACTATAAAATCAGGCCGCAATAAACAACAGGGGGTTCAGGAATGTCTTTTAAACTGGGCAGCAGTATTAAATTTAAGCTCCTTACAATTGTAATTCTTGTCTTTCTATGCTCTTTTTCAGGGATTCTTTTTTCTGTTATTACCATCCTCCATGATATCTCATCAGATATGGAGGCCAGGATTACAGACACCATGAATAAAACAAGTGAAAGGTCAGACCGTGTTTTAAACGATATGGCTGTTTCAGTTGATAACATTCTCACAGGGCTGCAGGACAAAACAGTTGCGGATTTTTCAAAACGCTCCACCCAGGATCTTTCTCAAATGGAAGAGCGTATAAAAATGAGTCTGGAACGTATGCTTGAAGAGGAAGCCAGAGCAATTACGGATCTGCTTAAAAGTGTTGCCCCTGCCATTATTGTATCTGAAGAATTCAACGATCTGGTGAAGTACAGCAAGGCAGCCAGTAAAACCAAATTTATATTGTATGCCCTTTTTGTGGATGAAACGGGCAGTCCCTATCCCGGGTATATAGATCCTACAGACCCCCAGGTGCGGTCATTTCTCAACAGCGGCAAGGGACAAACCGGTATTGAGAAATTGCTGGAAGCCTCCAGTAAATCTGAAAATGTGTTTATTAACCGGGAGCCCATTGAGTATTACGGCAAACCCCTGGGTTCAATTGTTATCTGCATCAGCAGACAGGGGATCGAACATGAACTGGACCTGATGTCGGGTATGTTTCAGGAGCAGATTCGTGAGCTTGAAAGCCAGATCAGATCAGTTCTGTCCGAGCAATCCGGAGAGGTAATCGCACATATCAGAAAAAACATCAGTTCAGTCACCCAGGAGAGTATCAAAGGCATGAAGGAGGCCGGTGTTATCATTGGCGAAGCCCTTGCCTCCGAAAAAAAGGAAATTCTTTTCAAAACCGGGATGCTGTCTTTGGCGGCCATTGTGCTTTCCATTTTAATTATAGGGGTATTGATTTCACGGATGTTAAAACCCCTTTCCAGGTGTGCCGATTTTGCTGAGGAAATTGGATCGGGAAATCTTAAGGCGGTCATGACCTTTACATCATCGGATGAAATCGGGGTAACGGCCGAAGCCATGGGCAGTATGGCAGAAAAATTAAGGGTTCTCATGGCAAAGCTTTCAGAGACCACCGGCACGATTTCAAACTCTTCAGAAAAACTGTCGGATATTTCCGTCAAACTGGCTGAGTCATCAAGCCGCATGCAGGCACTGTCCGATGATACCACCCGGGAAACGGGCAATACTGCTGATAATATTAAAAATATTTCATCCTCATCAGAAGAGATCAATTCCCAGATAGATGCCATTGCGCTTACATCCACCAATGTATCAAAAAGTGTGACAGATGTGGGGGAAAAAATAAAAAGAGTATCAGGAGAAACCACATCGGTCTCCTCGGCAATAGAAGAGATGTATGCCTCATTAAACGAGGTGGCCAACAATTCAGGAAAAGGGGCATCCATTACAGACAAGGCTTCGGATCAGGCCGCAGTAACCTCCAGTATTGTAAATGAGCTTGGGAAATCCGCCAATGATATTGAAAAAGTGGTTTCCCTGATCAGCGGTATTGCCTCCCAGACCAATCTGCTGGCTTTAAATGCCGCCATCGAGGCTGCCGGGGCAGGGGAGGCGGGCAAGGGCTTTGCCGTTGTGGCCAATGAAGTCAAAGAGCTGGCCAAACAGACATCCGGGGCCACCCTTGAGATTCGTGAGGAAATTGAACGGATGCAGACCAATACAAGGAATGCCGTGGATGCCATTGCCTCCATTGTTGAGGTGATTAATCAGATCAATTCCATTATGGGGACCATTGCCTCGGCTGTAGAGGAGCAGACCGCAACGATAAACGAGATATCCAAAAGCATCAGTTCTACTGCCGGCTCTGCTGAAGAACTCACTGTTCACGCGGATGATACGGTTCAGGCGGTAAGCGAAATTGCCTCCAGTATTGACCAGGTGGCCAAAGGCTCTGAACTCATTGCAAAGGACGTTTCCATGGCCTCGTCCGCAACAGAGAATGTGCTCAGCTTTGCCACCCAGACAAACAAGGCAGTGGCCGCTTCCGCCATGGGCATAAAGGAAATCAGCACCCAGGCAGAGGATCTGTCATCCCTTTCCAGGGAATTGAAAAAGATTATATCAAATTTTAAAATATGACATAACCAGGCTGCAAACTAAATTTGTGTCCGTTCATTGGTTGCAGCCTAAAAAAACTAAACTCCATCCACCGAGCCAAGGGGGTCTGGACCCGTTAACTGTTTGTTTTTTGAAAATTATTTCCATCTGTGCTGAGAACCATGGCAAAGCGCCGGAAGATTTATCACCCTAAAAAAAATAGCATAACCAAAAAATGGAGCTGCCCCTGGAAATTTTCATGCCTGCACTCCTTACAACTCTGTAATCAACTCATCAGATGTCAAAATTCTGAAAAGAGGATCTAAGGGGTTTTTTCTATATAAATCAAGGCATTGATTATGGGCCTCCTCTGAAAAAGCTGCCGAGCAGTCTTCAAGTATAACGGTTTCAAAATTATGACAGATGGAATCCATTGCAGTGGTCAGCACACAAAAGGAAGTTGCGATCCCAGCGACTGCACAGCTTGTGACATTTTGTTCGCGCAGGATTATTTCAAGGCCGGTATTGAAAAATGCAGAAAACCTGGGTTTTGGCAGCCATAAATCTGCAGGTTTCATGTCTAAATCATCCACGACCTCTGCACCTTGGGTTCCTTTAATTGCATGGGGATGCATCCTTCCTTTGAATAAAAAGTCATCTTCCTGAAAGGCGTCTGTAGAAAAGACTACAGGAAGGTCCTTTTCCCGGAATACGCTTATGAGATGATTGATTGGTGGGATGATTGACTTTGCATGCCCGGTGATCGGATACTCCTTCTCTGGGTTGAAATAATCTTTTACCATGTCAATGATTATCAGTGCGTTTTTTTTCATCAATCGTCCTTTTGTCCCATACATGAAATTTTAATATGACTGCACTTTATCACGGCAGATTTTAATTTTAAAGTCTGGTTATAACGGTTTTGGGGGAACTGAGTTGTTTTTAAGTCTCAAAAGACAGTAGCCTTTCATTGGCTCTTTTCCATATTCCCATGGGTTTTCGTTATTTGTTGTTTTCTACATGTGTTCATCAAGATTCGAGATAGATCAAGAGGCTGGGCATTGATTCATAACTTCGCAGTTGCTCATCAAGATCAGTATCCTGTCGATCCGGTTCAAATTCAAACGGTAAAACCTCACCGCTTTTTGGTGCAAACCCCATAGAGCACATATCATACACCGGCAGGAGGTGAAACTTGTCCCCGTTCATTGAAAGACTTAAATTGCCTGAATGCATGTCTGTATTATTGATCAGCCGGCCAAAATATTGCAGCTCCCTGGTCATC
>JAWOEJ010000017.1:0-4542 GCA_046482845.1 Desulfobacteraceae bacterium
ACTGGCTTTCAGCGCAGTTAAAAACAATGACAAGGTCGGTGCTGTGTTTTTTACGGACAGGGTGGAAAAATATATTCCACCGAAAAAAGGGTCCGGCCATATCTGGCGCCTTATCAAGGAGATCTTCACCTTTGTGCCCCGGGGAAAGGGAACCTGTCTTTCAAAGGCCCTTGACTTTATTGGCAGGGTATCCCGGAAAAAAACCATTATGTTTATTATTTCGGATTTTCTCAGTGATGATGATTATGTAAAACCATTGAAAACCGCTGGTCAGCGCCACGAGCTGATTGCAGTGGTGCTCTATGACAAAGGGGACTTTAAGCTGCCGGAAAAAGGGCTTGTTCCCATGACCTGTTTTGAAACAGGCAATACTATTTTACTGGATGCAGGGAATAAAAAAACAAGGCAGGCATACAGTGCAAAAAAGAGACGGCTTTACAATACCATTCTGGAGAATTTAAAAAAATCCAGTGTGGATTTTATGGCCCTTGGCACTCATATGTCTGTGGCAGATGTATTGACCCGGTATTTTCGAAACAGGGAAAAGAGGATACGATAGATGCAGGATATTCATGACATAGCTCCGCCGGTACAGGTCGGCATGGATTTCTTTTATGTCAAAACAGCCCTGGCCGTGCTTGCTTTTCTATTTTTCTGTGCGCTGATGTATTTTCTTTTTGTTCTTTTTAAAAAAAGAAGAAAAGGACATCAGGCAAATATCCTTTTGCTGCCTGCCCCGCCCCTTCCGGACAAAGCCGCCTTAAACGAGCTTGACCGGTTTGTCCATTTAAAAGAGAACCATCCACGGCTGTTCTATTTTAAACTCACTGAAGTGCTCAAGCGGTTTACAGGAAAGTGCTTTGCCATCAATGCCCCTGAAATGACAAGCCAGGAAATGCTTTCAGCCCTTGGTCCAAAGCAGGTTGACAAGGGGATGTTTTCCCGGTTGAGAGATTTTTTAACGGACAGCGACGGTATCAAATATGCCAGGCAGAATATTGATACATGGAAAATGGAAAAGGATGAGGCTTTTGTCAGAGAATTTGTCAAAGTCGTGTATGAAAAAATATCCAGAGATTCAGAGGAAAGCAGAGAAAGCAGCAGAGAAAACAAAGAAAGCAGAGAAAGCAGAGAAAACAAAGAAAACAGAGAAAATAGAGGGCAGGGCTGATGATGTTCCATTTTGCTGATCCTTATTTTCTGGGCTTTATTTTTGTAATTCCTTTTCTTGTTTTTTTTCGGTCCAGATACGGAAAAGCTCCTGAAATCAAGGTATCTGCATTGTTTGGCGCCCATTGGGACCAGCCCTTTTTCCCTGTTTTTGCCATAAAATGTCTTTCATGTCTGAAGTATGCAGCCCTTGTTTTTCTGATCATTGCCCTGGCCCGGCCCCAGTGGGGTGAAAAAAAGAGAATGGTTGTAACCCGGGGGATCAATATTGTGCTGGCCCTGGATCTTTCTGAAAGCATGGCAGCCTTTGATTTCAAGCTTGATAAGCAGATTGTGACCCGGCTTGATGCGGTAAAGGAGGTTGTCAGCAGATTTATCACAAAAAGGGAGGGGGACAGGATCGGCATGGTGGTGTTTGGATCCAAAGCCTATACCCAGATTCCCCTTACCCGGGATTACAATACCATAGCCTTTCTTCTGGAAAATCTTGAAATCGGCGCAGCCGGGCCCAGTACAGCCGTTGGGGATGCCATTGGTATTTCCCTGAAACGGCTTGAAGACATAGAAAGTAAATCCAATATAATCATTCTTTTGACCGACGGAAAAAGCAATTCCGGCTCACTGTCTCCACAGACAGCTGCTGAGATTGCAGCACAACGGGGGGTCAGGATTTATACCATAGGGGTTGGGAAAACAGGGAGAGCCCCTTTCCTTGTCAAAGATCCGCTGTTTGGAGAACGATATGTATACCAGCGGGTGGAAACGGACCTTGAATCCCTTGAACATATCGCAGACATCACAGGGGGAGAATTCTTTACAGCCGGGGACACCCAGACCCTTGATAAAATTTATAAAATTATTGACAGGATGGAGAAAACAGAGGTCAAAGTCAAAGAATGGGCAGACTACAGGGATCTGTATGTCTGGTTTGTGCTGCCGGGATTTGTGCTGCTCGCCCTGTATGTTGTTTTGTCAAACACCCGGTTTTTAAGGGTGCCGTGACATGTGTGCAGGAGGTTTGTCCATCTTCAAGGCGCGGCACTGGGGCATATTGATATAACCAACAGTCCTGGCGGACACAACGAAGCATGAAAGCTTTTAGCTGTTAGCTTTTAGCTGTTAGCTTTTAGCTGATGGCTGAAGGCTGAAGGCTTTCATATAAAAGGCAGTCAGGATGAGTGGATTGTTTTTTGGAAGATCCCTGGGGCAGGGGGAGGAATAGATAATGAAATTTTCACATCCGGAAATGTTTTATTTAATATGGGCAGTTGCGCTGCTCTGTGCCGTAAGTGTCTACGGCAGTTATAAAAGAAAAAAAATCATGTCAAGGTTTGTCTCAACGGACAGATCTCAATCCATTATTCCGGAATCCAGCCCTGGAAAACAAAGGCTGAAGTCTGCACTGATACTTATGGCTGCTGTCCTTCTTGTTTTTACCCTGTCCGGTCCCCTGGCCGGATTCAAATGGGAAACCATTGAGCAGAAAGGGGTAGACCTTGTGATCTGCCTTGATTGTTCCAGAAGCATGCTGGCAGCCGATATAAAGCCCACCCGCCTTGAACGGGCCAAGCGGGAAATCGTGGATTTGTTGAACATGATGACCTCAGACAGGGCCGGCCTGGTTGCCTTTGCCGGTCAGGCCCTTGTGCAGTGTCCCCTGACCCTGGACTACAGGGCCTTTCATATTTTTCTCAATGCCCTTGATCCGGATTTTTTCCCTGTGGGGGGGACAAATATCAGCGCGGCCATTGAAACCGCAGTAAACGCATTTGATAAACAGGTGGATTCAGATAAGGCGGTTATTCTGATTACCGACGGTGAAAACACTTCGGGCGAGCCGGTTAAGATTGCACAGCAAGCAGCTGAACAGGGGATAAAGGTATACTGTGTGGGTGTGGGCAGCAGTGACGGCGCGCCTGTTCCGGACAAGGACGGGGGCTTTAAAACGGACAGCTCAGGCACAATCATTCTGTCAAAGGCAGATGATAAAGGCCTGAGAAGGATTGCAGCAGCAGGCAGCGGCATTTATGTTAAATCCGTTGCAGGGGATATGGATCTTGACCTGATCTACCGGGATCATATTTCCAGGACAATGGAGCGAAAAACCCTGAAAAGCAGCAAACGAAAGGTCTGGGAAAACAGATATCAATGGGTTCTGCTTCCCTGTGTAATGCTGCTTTTTGCGGAAATGCTCGTTCAAAGGGGGAGAAAAAGCAGTTTGTCCAGTTCAGATGCGGTTTCAAAACCAGCTGATTCACAGAAATATTCCAGGGGGGATGAATCACAGACCAAAAAACAGACCAAAAAAAGGAGGACAGGCACTTCTTTTCTCAGCCTGTTCATGATTATTGCCGGGTTTGTGGCGGCTTATTCCCTTTTTTTCCCTTTTCCCTGCCAGGCCTCTTATGCCTCAAGCGTTAAAAAAGGGATTGAGTGCTATAATGAAAATCAATTTGAAAAAGCTGAAAAATATTTTATTGATGCCCAGCTTAAACAGCCTGACATGCCTGAGATGTACTATAATATTGGCGCGGCTGCATATAAGACAGAAGATTATGAGGCTGCCATTGATAATTTTTTAAAGGCCTGTGATACCGACGACATCAGCCTTAAACAAAAGGCCCTGTATAATATCGGCAACACGAATTTCAGACTGGGGAAGTTGAAACAGGCAATCAAAGCCTATGAACAGGTGCTTGAAAATAACCCGGATCATCTCAAGGCAAAGGAAAACCTGTCCTTTGCAAAAAAAAAGCTGGAAGAGAAACAAAAGCAGCAGGACAAACAGGATCAAAATAAGGATAAAAAGGACCAGGATAAAGACAAAAACAAAGACCAGGATAAAAACAAAGACCAGACTGAAGATACAGACCGGAACAAAGACAAAGAACAGGACAGGGATAAAGACCGGGGTAAAGACCAGAATAAAGACAACTCCCAGAACAATGACAGCAGAAATCAGAACGCCAAAGATCAGAACCGCAAAGATCAGAACCCAAAAGATCAGAACCAGATGGACCGGGAAGGAAAAAACCAGAACAGCCAAAATCAACAAGATCGCAATGGTTTGAAGGATCAGAAAAACAGCGGGCCGGACAATCGTCAGCAGGATCTGAATCCTGGGGACCCCGGACAAACAGAAAAGAGCGGTGATACAGGAAAGACCGGAAAAGAGGAGGGCAGCCAGCAGGGAAGGTCAGCCGGGAAACAGAACAAAGGGGATTCTCCTGGAAACAATAATATGAACCAAAGACTGTTGAACCGGCTTGAGGATTCAC
Organism: Desulfobacteraceae bacterium; assembly: GCA_046482845.1. Lineage (GTDB taxonomy): Bacteria > Desulfobacterota > Desulfobacteria > Desulfobacterales > Desulfobacteraceae > DATFJZ01. The sequence continues at coordinate 4,449 of JAWOEJ010000017.1, forward strand.
CGGGAAAGGCATTGATGCCGGCCTATGGGTCTCAGACCGTTGAAAAGGACTGGTAAACAGGAAACAGGTGGTGATATGAAAAAAATGTGGGGTT
>JAWOEJ010000137.1:0-2660 GCA_046482845.1 Desulfobacteraceae bacterium
TTTGAAAAGGCGTTTGTACAGGGGAAGCAGTCAATTGATGCTTTGATTGCATCCCAACCGGATAATTATATCAAGTATGTTGACCGAGAAAAACGAGCGGAAAACAAATTGTGCGAATGGGCAGATGAGTGTCCGGATTTGTTTTCTGAAAAATGTAAGGAGTGTGAAAAATATCCTGTTAATACACTCCCCGAGCTTTACCAGTATCACAGGCTAAGACCGTTTTTCAGGGCTATGACCAATCAGGCCTTTACCTTGATGCACCTGAAAAGGTATGAAAAGGCCATTGATATCCTGATGGTGTGCCGGGAATACCAGCCCTTATGGGGCACCTCAAACATGATCGGAATATGCTGGCTCAATATCGGAAAATTGGAAAAAGCAGATGCATGGTATACTGAGTTCTTGTGGAATGATGTCTATTATATCAAGGCCCTGATCAAGTATTTGAAGGGAAACAAAAACAAAGCAATTGGTTACCTTTTAACCGGTACAATCAAAAATCCCCATATAGCCAGGATGCTGACCGGAATAGAACAGCCGGAAAGTACAAGATACCTGGGACATGCACTGCCGGACAGGCTGAAAGCTTCAGAATTTTTCCATGAAGATGGATATCTTTTCAAAAAGCATCCCGGTTTCAAAAGATTAATCCAATGTATCCTGGAAAACACTGAAGTGTCGGATTTGATTAAAGACCTTGAAACCAAGAAACAGAGACAGGAAAACGAGAGAAATTATAAAATGGATTCGTTCAGTTGGGATCTGCTGTATGGTAATATGAAACAAACGTTTATCAATCAATATGTTGCTTCTCTTCTTGAGCAGTTAGAGGACAAAGCCGGCCCCTATTGGATGCCGGATGCAGGAAACATAATTCAGGCCCGTATCCTTGAAATTAAACAGCAGAACTGGCGGGTTGAACTTGAAGATGTTAACAAGGATTTCTATTTCAGGCCAAAGGAACATGAAGGATACCATGCCTGCGGTCAGGTCATTTCCATATTAGTGACAAAAAGCTGGTTTTACAGGAAACGGCTATTTGTATCGGGCCGGATCTTGGCCTGAGATAAAGGCATCTTAGTCCAGTTCATTTTCTTTGTATTTTCCTGTTTCTGTGATGCCATCCTGCATATCACATCACAGTCCCGTCCAGACAACAAGCAACGGGTGACACAGGGTTGAGAGCGTTATGTCTTGACCATTTTTCTCCATGCCTGCAATGGCAGGTTGCTTTGGTCTTTTGCAGCGCTTTGTTCTTTTTTTTTGACTTTTTCTTCTGTATCCGATAAATCTAACCATTATGTTTGGGAAAAAAAAAGACAAAAACACACCTTCTGACAGCGCTGACCCAAAAGCTGAAAAAAAAGCGGCAAAAGCGGCCCTGAAAGCCGATAAAAAGGCACAGAAACAGGCGCGCCAGGAAGAAAAAAAGGCTGCAAAACAGGCACGGAAAAAAGCCAGAGCAGATAAAAAAAAAGGAATCTCCCCCCAGGACCAGGACTCATCCCAAACCATAGACCAGGAAATTGATAAAACAGAAAAACGAAAATTTTTCACCCTGAAAAAATTATTACTCATTTTGGCCCTGGTTGCAGCCCTGGCAGTTTCAGGGGCGGTGGTATACAAATTTTATTTTGAAAAAAAATCAGACTCCAGCTCCAGCAGACCTGACTACCAGGAAAAGGAATTAAAACACATAGATCTGCCTGGAGAAATACTGAAATTTTCCTTTGAGCACTTTTCAGAGGTTTATTTTATCCTGGTTGAATTCAACAAAGAAATTATCAGGATAGACAGAGAAATTGAGCGCATCAATGCCATTGCTGAAAAATATCCAGATCAGGAAAGAATCGTCACCAGCGAAAAAAGAGTGTGGGAGAAAACCCGGGAAAAGGGGGTTGACCGCTTTAAAAAGATTCAAAATGAAATAAAGGCAGTTTATGTTTTATTCCAGGTCAACAGAGCAGCCGGCATTGAAAAAATAAAAGAGGATATTCAGGACATCACAACAGATGCCAGGGAAGCATTAACACCGGTTGCTGAACTGACACAGCGGCTTAAAAAACAGGACAAAACCGATCAGGGTATTATAACGGAAACCTATCTGAAATTTAAGAAGAAATTTCTGTAATCGCTTTCATAAGCAGATCTTCCATCTGCGCCGTTATCTCTTCCCGGTTTTTATTTTTTTTGGATTTGGCCATGGCAAAAAAACGGGCGCATTTTTTTCTGGTTTCCCTGTCCCAGTATGCACTGACCCCTTTTTTGATTTTTTTTGAAAAATCTGCTTTTACTTCCTCTCCTTTGACATCCCTGAGCGCATGGGCCCAGTTGATAATCATCGAATAAAAAATCAGACTCCTGTCAATCAGTATGTACATCAACTGAATATTTTCAACCGGACCAATTTTTATCTGGTCCCTGCCAAGTCTTATCCCTTTAACCTTAAGATCGGCAATACGTCTTCCCCCCAGCATGACAGATCCAGCACCGGCAATACCGCCAATGGCTGAAAAAATCCCAAAGGTAAGGCCTGCCGCTGCCGTGTCCACAATGGCGCCTGCAGCGCCGCCGGCCACACCGGCTGCAATGGCAAGCTCTTTTGGATTAAGCCCGAGAAACTGCCAGGTCTTTTCACTGAAAAGCGCCTGATTCAG
>JAWOEJ010000146.1:0-2541 GCA_046482845.1 Desulfobacteraceae bacterium
CCTGTAACCCGTTACTGAGGTATCGTAATGTTTCGCAGGCAGAGCTTGCAGATAGGGATACTCCTTTTTGTAAAGGCTCAGGGGCGATTGTTTGGTTGTGCGGTGAACACGCTGATCATTTACATTCTCAAGCCAGTCAATCAACTGGGATTGCAAATCCTGGCGATTTAAGAAACTGCGGCCGTTTAAAAAGCTTTTCTCCAAGTAATAAAATGGCCGCTCTATCTTGAGATTTTCGATAGGTTTGTGGGGGGTGATGGACAAAGGGGTAAAATGATAAAAAGTGGCAAAATTCAAAAACTTGCTGTTAAAATACGGCCGCCCAAACTCCCAACGGTCAACACACGCTTTCTGATTATCACTTTTTATCTTACGGGGAACTCCATCCAGATAAGTAAATGTGTTTATAAGGCATTTAAACAGGGTAAGCTGTGTTTTGTCATCAACTACTTCAATATATTGCCGGCGGGAATAGTTCAGTATAAAGCTGAAGAAAATAACCTTTTCCTTTTTTTCACTCCCGGTAAAATAGATGTAGTATTCACTCCAGTCGTGTGAGCCCGTCTCTCCGGGAGAGGTCTCTACACAAAATACAGGTTCCTTTGTGTTTTTTGGCCGTACAGTGGCCAGGTAATCCCCCAGGATGGTTTTTCCGCCCTGATAACCCTTCTCCCGGATAAGCTCAAGGATGCGCTGGTTGGTTATCGGCGGATCCCGGTACTCTTCCAGCAATTGGGTGATATATTCCTTATAAGCATCCAGTTTGGATGCCCTGTTGGTTCTTTCCGGTACATAATCCTTTGCACTCTGACGTTTGCAGCGGTTGCGCTCCAGTATACGCCTGACACGACCGCGGCTGATTCCAAATTTGCGCGAAAGCTCACGAACAGACCATCCTCTGCCATGTAGTGAGACTACAATATTTTCCAGTTGTTCATCCTTCATTTTTCCATATTTTTTGGTTGATTATTGACTGAATCACAACAGCACCCTTTCGCAGCTTTTCGATTCTCCCTTCGAGTATGTTTCTCTCCATCTCGCTAAGGGCTTGTGTCATGTGCTGACCCGAGAGTCCGGTAAATATATTTTGCTGAACCAGTAAAAGTTCAATGCTCTTGAGCAGCCGGTTGCCATGGCGGCTTAACCTGCTGTCATGGATCTCATCCCGCGAAACGTGCTTTTCAATAATTTCTGCCGGATGAGACAAAATATATTGCTGATCTTTTGATCCGGATGCCTGGAGAAACTGTTCTGCAAGAATCTGGCTGTCCCTGCTTGTAAGTTGATTATCTGCAATACAACGCACAAATTCAACCTGGTTGCCACGTGGCAACTTAACGATTGCCCGGGCCTGGGAATGGGTAATGACTCCCAGGCGAAGGGAATCCTGAACCTTCGGGTCAAGTTTTTCAATAAGCGCCAGTCGCCGGCATACCCAACTGCGGCTATAGCCTGTAAGACTTGATATGGCTCTCTGCTCCAAAGAGTGATCCTTCTTCAGGCTGTAGACAATAAGCGCCTCATCATAATCCAAAAGCGAGCGCCCCGATTTGTTATAACTAAGCATCATGGTCTTGCCCTGGGCCAGGGAGACATCCACTATCCTTGCATCCAAATAATCCCAGCCTAAATTTTTTGCTGAATAGTAGCGTTTAAAGCCATCAAGAATCTGATAGCCGTTATCATCTGTAACTCTTACGATCAAAGGATTCAACTGCCCTGAAAGCCGCAGTGAGCGGCACATCTTTTCCTGCTCGCCGGGCCGCGTGATCCGTAAATCACAAAGGCTGTCCTCCAGCTGATCAAGTTTTAATCGTTTATGGGTAAATTCTCCTGCCATTTTCACTGCTAAGGTAGAGACTCATGGTTCTCCATACAATGCAGTCCGTCTTTACAATTATCCCGAATCATGCACTAAAACCTTCTGTGAGCCCCGGTGGACACGCAGTTCAACGATTAACGCGTCCGTCTTTACAATATTTTCTCCCGGACGCGTTTTGCAGGGTAGAATCTCATATAACCCGCCCCTGATAGGGCTTTCAACGGTTAACGCGTCCGTCTTTACAATATTTGATCCCATAACCCCTGGGGCCGCTTTTTGTGCATTTTTATTGCGTATTTGTTGTTTTTCACGGTTGATTTCCACATAGTCCGGATGTTCTTTACGATAATCCTGTTGATATTGATGGGCCGGATGTTTTTTTCGCCACTCCGACTTCTGAAGGTTACGCCGTTGGCGATAGGAAGGATCTTTCTTCAGTCGGTCTTTTTCCCAGCGATTCTTCCTGGATTGCTGACACAATTTTTGTCCACAGTACTTTTGTCTGATTTTTACCCGGGGGTCTCTTGGGGTTCGTCTGCCACAACACTGGCAAATAAAATATTCTGGCATAGGTCTGCTGAAAATGGTTTTGACCTTGCCAAACTAATCATGTTTATGTTCCGTATAAATGTCTCGATGATATGTCAGTTTCCATTCAGGTTACTGATCTTACAGGAAGGATAATCAAAACAAAGGCATTATTAAAAGGTGAATCATTG
>JAWOEJ010000177.1:0-5641 GCA_046482845.1 Desulfobacteraceae bacterium
TATGACTGATAATACAAAACAAATTAAACCTGATGTTAGTATAATCTGCTTTCCATCATCATGGGGAACCTTGATCTGGTGCTTACGGATCTCCCTGAATATTCAGAATTCAGACACAATCTCCATCAAGCCATGCGTGCAGCTGGCCGGGCAGCAAAAACCGGCAGCATGATGCTGGAATATCTTGGGCAGACAGATGTCAAAAAAAGCATACTGGATCTGTCTTGGACCTGCAGGGAATTTATGTCCTCCCTGCGAATGGAAACCCCTTCCCATATAAGGACAGTGGAAAATTTTGAAACGCCGGATCTGTCTGTTATGGCCAACCCCGGACAGATCAGACAGATCATGGAAAACATAATTATCAATTCCTGGGAAGCCATGGAGGAAACCCCGGGAACTCTCAGTATCCGCACCTGTAAGACCAGCAGCAGTGATATTCCTTCATTTTTTTGTTATCCTGCCACCTTTCAGCCGGACTCAGACAATTATGCCTGTCTTGAAATAAAGGATACAGGATGCGGAATCCCGGAAAATGAAATAGAAAAAATTTTTGAACCCTTTTACTCCACAAAATTCACCGGCCGGGGACTTGGGCTGTCCGTTGCCCTCGGCGCTGTCATCTTTAATAAAGGCTGTATTACCATAGACTCTGCAAGGGATAAAGGCAGCACCATCAAGGTGTTTTTTCCTCTCACATCCGCCCTGGTGACAGATCCCAGACCAAAAACCGCTGCACCTGCTGTCAACCCCCAGGGACAGGCCACAATTTTACTGGTGGATGACCAGAAAATGGTACGTAAAACAGCTGAAGCCATGCTTGAGCGCATCGGCTGCAAAGTGGTAACAGCAAAAAACGGACAGGAAGCCCTTGAAATTTTCAAATCCCGGCAGACAGAGATCAGTGCCGTGCTCTCCGATTTGAACATGCCGGGGATCAATGGATGGGAACTGATAAAAACACTTCACAAGATCCAGCCCGGTTTTCCTGTTATATTAACAAGCGGATATGATGAAGCCAGGGTCCTGGCAGATGAACACCATGACAATCAGCCTGCCGCCTTTTTATCCAAACCCTTTCAACTCAAGACCCTTAAAAACACAATTGAAAAGGTATTAAAATAAGAGATGTCAGACCAACCCGTTGATTCTGAAAAACCAGGTGGCAAAGACCTTGAAAAGCAAATCAGGTCTTTGGACAAAAAAGAAGCCCCTTCCAGACAATACAGGGAAAAAATCGCTGAAACGAATAACCAGTTCAGGGTAATTTTTGACAAATCCCCCTATCCCATAGCCCTTACCGATGTCAACACCGGAAAAATCGTGGAAGTCAACCCGGTGTTCTGTCAAAAAGTCGGATATGAAAAAAAGGAGCTGCTGGGAAAAACTACCACAGAACTTGATTTTTATTCTCCACAAGACCGTTTGATATTCAAGGAAACCCTTTTAAACGACGGAAGAATAGACGGGCTGGAAATGAAATTTCAGACCCCAAAGCAGGTTTACGTCGCAAAAATGCATGCCGAGTTCATATGTATTAAAAATCAAAACTATGTTTTAACTACGTTTGAGGATATTACCCAGCAGAAAAACTATGAGCAGGAGCTGCTGGAATACAACCGCCAGCTTGAAAGCGCCACATCCAGAGCCAACCAGATGGCGGTAGAAGCTGAAATGGCCAATATTGCCAAAAGCGAGTTTCTGGCCAATATGAGCCATGAAATCCGTACACCCATGAACGGGGTCATCGGCATGACCGGACTGCTTCTCGACACAGAACTGACAGAAGAACAGCGTCATTTTGCCCGGACCATTCAATCCTGCGGGGAGTCTCTGCTGTCACTGATCAATGACATCCTTGACTTTTCAAAAATTGAAGCCAAAAAACTTGCCCTTGAGCATATCAGTTTTGATCTTCACCGCCTCATAGAAGATGTTGCCACCCCTTTGGCCTTCCAGGCCCAGGCAAAGAAAATAGAACTGGTCTGCGGAATAGACCCTGAGATCCCAAACCCTGTCCAAGGAGATCCAAACCGTCTTAAGCAGATTCTGACCAACCTGGCAGTCAATGCAGTGAAATTCACCCACTATGGGGAAGTCGCCATCCAGGTGACACTGATATCTGAAACACATACAGATGCTTTTTTCTGTTTTGATATCACAGATACAGGGATTGGCATTCCTGTTGACAAACAGGATTGTCTGTTTCAGGAATTTTCCCAGGTGGATGCATCCACCACCCGGCAGTTCGGCGGGACAGGACTGGGACTGGCCATATCAAAAAAACTGGTGGAACTGATGGGCGGAGAAATCGGCGTAACCAGCAGAGAAGGCAGGGGGTCAAGATTCTGGTTCAAGGTATGGCTAAAAAAACAGATAAAAGGATCAGCAAATGAACTGGAAAACAATGCTGCCTCTGCATTAGAGCCGTTGGTTTCAAAAAAAACCCTGGGCAGTTTTCCTGAAAAACGGATTCTGCTGGCCGAAGACAACCCAACCAATCAAATGGTGGCCCTGGGCATACTCAAAAAAATGAAGATTCGTGCAGATGCGGTTGCCAATGGAAGGCAGGCCCTCAAGGCCCTGGCAGACACCCCTTACGATCTGGTGCTGATGGACGTTCAGATGCCGGAAATGGACGGACTTGCCGCCGCCCGGCAGATCCGCAGCCGGGAATCCCAAAAAGCCGGTCCCGGCATACCCATCATTGCCATGACCGCCCATGTCATGGACGGGGATCGTGACGCATGTCTGGATGCGGGCATGAACGACTATGTTCCCAAACCCATTGATCCCTGTGTGTTGTCACAGACCCTGGAAAAATGGCTGCAAAAGGACACCCTCCCCATTGATAAAAAAAATAAAAAAAACAGTGGTGGCAAAAAAAATGATCCTGTGCAGACATTTGATCTTCATGCACTGAACCAGGTTATGATGAACGATATGGAACTGACTGAAACCATAATAACCACATTTCTCGAGGACATGCCCAGACAGATCAGCCAGCTTAACAAAGCCCTGAAAAACAATCAGACAGCTGAAGCCTGCGCAAAAGCCCATTCCATCAAGGGAGCGGCCGGAAATGTGACTGGAAAAGCCTTGGCAGAAACCGCCCATGCCATGGAAAGTGCTGGAAAAGATGGGGATATAGATACCATGCAGTATTTAATGCCGGAGCTTCAAAAGCGATTTGATCAGCTTAAATCCGCCATGGAAGCCGCATTGGATCTGGATTTTTAATCCCGTGGTATCTGACAACACTCCTGTTATTTAAAGCGGACAATGAGGATGACAGAGATGAGAATTAAAAGGCAGCCGGCGTACCCGGTCAGGGAAAAATGCTCTCCCCACCAGAACCAGGCCACAACCGCTGCCACCACAGGTTCCAGAGTAGCAATGATGGATGCCCTTCCCGCTTCTATGCGCTTTAGCCCTGCATAATAAAAATGATAGGCTGCATAGGTGGACACAAAACCAATCAACCCCAAGGCACACCAGGCCGTCATTGTTTTATCCGCAAAAGTAAATCCTGGAACCAGGCAGACTGCACCCACAGGAAGGATATAGAGAAAAACCAGGGGTGCTGAATATTTTTTTGAATAATGCTTTCCCATGATATAGTAAAGGGAATAGCAGAAACCAGCAACAAGGCCTATAAAAACAGCTGAAAAACCAGGCCGTAACCCTGGACTCTGTGCATTCTGGGCAAAAGAAATCAGACCCACCCCGGTAAAAGTGATAAAAAGGGCTGAAATTTTAACCGGTGTAAACCGCTCCTTAAAAACTATCCGGGACAATAAAAACACCCAGACCGGAGCAGTATACAGAAGAACTGCCGCCAGGGCCACCCCGCACTGATCCACTGCCACCTGATAAGACCCGAAAAAAAGAGCCACGCTGACAAACCCAAACAGAAACAGCCCCGGCAGATCTTTTTTATCCACATGAATGGTCCTCTGAATAACAGCCTGGGACCCAAACATCAGCCAGGCCAGAAATGCCCGCCAGAAGGCCACCTCCAGAGGAGACACCCCCTGTTCAAAGGCAATTTTCCCAAAAGGCCCGAGAAGTCCCCACAATGAGGCTGCCATGCAGATATAAACATACCCTTTTAAATTTTCAATATCCAATTGTCGATCCTGCTTATAGTACAATTCCTTTACAAAACGGCAACTCAAAGCTGAAAACGGGACCTTTAAACAATCACCCAGACCCGGGGCCTGTCGAAAATCAAACCATTAATAGTTGACTTTAATTGCTTTTGTCAAGTAAAGAACGCTGCATCAAACCCATTTTTGAAAAATATCGTGCCAGCCCCGATCTGTCAGGATCTTAAATATTGACCCGGCAGTTATTTCAATTATGGCTGAAAAGGGGTTTTAAAAAACTGAAACCGGCATATAAAGCACATCCCATATCCATAAAATGTACAAATAAATATGATGTACATTTACACCTTTTCCTGACAACCTAAATAATCCCTATATATTTCAGATAGATATTTATTACATTCTACCTTGGCACATAATTTGTTTCTAATGCCTTTAATAAAGTTATGCCCTTACTGAACAAAAGGCGTTAACAACAAATCAAACAAGAAATGATGCTATTTTTTTCACGGCCGGAGTTATCCGGTCCGGCCCATAAAAATCACCTTAAAAACATGGAGTATAAGATATATATGCTGACAAGACTGATCAACTCAAAACTGCCGTTAATGGTTTACAATCCTGTAAAAACCATGAGTATAAAATTTTTCACCCAGATATTTGAAGCCGGCGGCCTGCCGGTTTTTAATACGGAATTTCTGCCAAAAGAAAAAATCATTGAAGCCATTGAAGCGCTTTCCAAAAAAAATATTCTGTTTGGTATCCGGCTGGGCAGCCATGACAAAGATATGATCAGAACCATTTCAGAAAATGCTCCGGTCAACCTTGAACTTCTTGTCACGCCCTTTGGAAAGAATGATCAGCCTGAAGATTTTTCAAACCTTTCCCATATCAAAACCGCCCTTGAAATCAGGGATATCAACATCAATGACAAAATAAAAGCCATTTCTCCCCATTTTCTGATTCTCAAAGGCAACGAGGCCGGCGGACGGGTGTCAAAGTACTCTTCGTTTATTCTGATGCAGTGGTATCTGAAAAACAGCCCCCTGCCGTTTTTCATCCACGGCGGGGTCGGCCGGCATACAGCAGCCGGCATGTTTGCTGCGGGCACCAGCGGCGTGGTATTGGACAGCCAGGATAACGGACCATCCAATTACGAATATCCATCATAGTAGTATTTTCTTGACTAAATCTTTTAATTACTAGTTTACCATTACCTTTTTTTAATTCTTCAACCTTATCATTAACTCTTTCAGTTACAACCTCAAGATTATCATCAATTTGACTTAAAGGTACACCTGACCATATTGTATAATGTTTTCTTTTTATTTGGTCAGAAGTATCTTCAAATATTATTTGGAGAACTTTCTTTTCTTCTTCATATGCTGTATTAGCAATTTTCGTTAATAATGTACTTTTACCAACACCTGATGGTGTTAATATTACACCAATCTCACCTTTACCTAAACCACCACCAGTTAAAGTATCAATAACCCTAACACCAGTTGGAATTGTTTTTCTAAATTCTTTTC
>JAWOEJ010000206.1:0-3274 GCA_046482845.1 Desulfobacteraceae bacterium
CCCTGTTATTGAACGGGAAAAAGTCCGGCAGGGTTAAAACAAAAATAATTCTGCCGGTTCAGAGATATATGGATGAATTGCCCCTGGGAATAAAATGACCTGTTCAGCCTTAAAAAAATATGTTGGAAATCAAAAAGGAACGGCTCTTCTGGTGACCCTGGCCCTGGTTTCAGTTCTGGCTGCAGCTGCACTGGAAATCGGCAGGCAGGTGAATTTTGCTGCTCTGGCTGCCATGCAGGAGAAAAACAGGTTCATGGCGCAGCAGATGGCCCTTTCCGGTATTCACCTTGCCATGTTTATCCTGGACAGGGACGCAAATGACAGCAGTACACAGATTGATTCTGTTCAGGAAGACTGGGCTGACCCGGATTTTATTTCAAGGGCCGTGGATCAGCTTGGATTTGATCAGGGTACACTTGAGCTTGAAATCTCTGATGAACTGGGAAAGATTCAGATCAATGCCCTGATAGATGAGTTTCCCGGCAGCCTGTTTAATGAGGATCAAAGGGCCCTTTTGGAAAGGTTTTTTAATCTTCTGATTTCAGCGGACAAATCCCTTGATGAGCGCGATGCCGTTGAAATTATCAATTGTATCAAGGACTGGCTTGATTCAGGAGACAATGATGCCATTACCGGTATTTCCGGGGCGGAATCTGCCTATTATCAGGGACTTGATCCCCCGGTGGTCTGCGCCAATGACAGCTTTGACTGTGTGAACACCCTGTTTATGGTCAAGGGGATTTCAAAGGATATTTTAAAATCAAAGGTGATGGATTTTCTTGATGAAACTGAAATATCCAGTGAGGTATCCGGTGAATTATCCAGAGAAAAATCTGGGGCAGCTAATTTTTATCAGCCGGAACTTTCTGATTTTTTTACGGTGTACGGCATGGATGATTTGCCTGGGCCCCAAGGGGGGTACTGGTTTCCAGGCCGGGTGAATATAAATACAGCAAAGCCTCAGATCCTGGCGGCCCTTCTTCCTGTGGGCATGGAAGATCAGGCAGAGGAGATGGCAGGTTTCAGGCGCCACAAAACAGAAGACAATGGTGAGTTTACCAATACCCTTGAAAAAGGATGGTATGAACAGGTCCTTGATCTGTCTGAAAAAGAAAAAAAAGCCTTTGAGCGTATTATAAGATATTCAAGCCGTTTTTTCACGGCCCGGAGCACAGCCCTGGTTGACAAGACCCGGGTGTCCTTCAGGGCGGTGATAAAAAGGGAAAAGCACAGTGACACCCAGAAAATGATCTGCAGACTTATTACACTTTCAGGGAAATAGTATATGAAAGGAAATTTACTTGGCATTGAAATCGGCAGAAAGGGCATAAATGCGGTAATGGTCAAAAACACCTTTAAGGGAAATCTCCTTACCTGGTATGGACATGCCCGATATCCCAGCCCTTTGGAGGATTTCAGGGAAGACCAGCAGGGGGAGGCTGCCGTCAGCAGTCCAAAAAATGCCGGGATTACATCAGCCATGGAGGCCCTTGGCAGTCAAACAGAGTTTTCATCGGCAGCCAGAACAGCCATCTGTCTTTGTCCCTCGTTTTTTTCCTTTCGCCATACCTTTCTTCCGTTTTCATCAAAGGCCAGAATAAAACAGGTGCTCCCCTTTGAACTCCATCCCTTACTTCCCCTTAAGGATGAGGCATACGAGTCTGACTTTGTTGTGTTAAAGGTGTTTCAGGAAAAGGGGAAAACAAGTCTTTTAACCGCATCCATTGCCCGGTCCGTCCTGGACCCTGTTATCCATACCCTTGACCGCCTGGGGATAAAGCCTGAACTGGTGGCGCCCTGCGGTTATGTCCTTGCCAATTACCTTCAGACCATTGACTATTTCAACACCAGGGATAAACGCATAAACCACTGGCTGGTCATTCACAGCAATGAAGATACCACTGGTGTTTTTATCGGTATAGAAAGGGAAACCGCATCAATCAGGTATTTCAGGGGGCAAATGGAAACACAAAGGATGGTCCGGGCAGTGCAGCAGACCATTACCGGGTTTAATCAGCAGTTTGACTGTGGGTTTTCCCCAAAAATCATTCTGGTTTCAGGTCTTGGCAATCAGGAACACGCCATCATAAACCAGTTGGAAAAGTCTTTTGGCTGCAGGGTTTCCCCCATTGACAAGGGCCGGCTTGTCCAGGTTCAGGATCAGGATGTAAAAGACCAGTATATAAACAGCGTCAGCGCTGCACTTCAGCTTACCCGATCAGAATCAGGCCTGAATTTCTGCCAGGGAAAATATGCAGCAGCCTCTTTTTTTACTAAATACAGAAAGCCCCTGGTGATGGCAGGTGTGTGGCTGCCCGTGGTTTTTGCTGCTTTTCTGTTTTATATTTATACAGATATCTCTTTTGCGGAAAAAAAGGCAAAAGCCCTGGATAACACAGCTCAAGGTATTTTAAAGAGAAATTTTCCAGATACAGTAAAAATTGTGGACCCGCTCATGCAGATGAAGGTGAATGTAAGAGAAGCTGAAAAAAAAAGCAGCAGAGGCGGTAAACAACAGTTTTTAAACCGCCCGGAATATGGTGCGGCAGATATTCTGCTGGAGCTGTCCACCAGGATTGAAAAAGGGGTTGACATAGACACGGACAGATTTGTATTAAACCCCGGCCGTATCATTCTTTCAGGCACAACAAAGGATTTTAATCATGTGGACCGGCTGAAGAAAATGATCGAGGGATCTGACATGTTTGAACAGGTCCATATCAGCAGTGCAGCTGTAGATAAAACAGGAAATAATGTCAGGTTTAAATTTATTATAGACATATAGAGGAAAGATTAAGAAATGATTCACCTGTCTTTTCGGGAAAAAAAAGCGCTGATAATTTTATCTGTTTTTCTGGTACTTTTTCTGGTACTTTATCTGATTCTGCTGCCGGCACTGGAAAAGAGAAAAAACCTGGAAGCAAAGATAATGGCAAAAACGTCAGCTGTAAAAGAACTCATGGTCCTTGAGCAGCGCTTTCATGAACTTGAAAACAGATCATTTCCAGGTCAGGCTTTAGCTGAGGGCCATGATCCGGACTTTTCCCTTTTTTCTTTCCTGGAAGGGCTGGCAGAACAATGCGGAATAAAGGAAAATGTGGCGTATATGAAACCTTTTACCCGCCGGTCTGAAACCGGTAACACTTCTCTTTCCATGGTCAGGCTTAAAATTGAATCCCTGTTTCTGGATCAACTGGTTGATTTTCTTAAGGGCATTGAAACCTCGGGAAGGAATGTGTATATAAAGTCCATGTCCCTGTCCAGAACAGGGGAT
>JAWOEJ010000215.1:0-3597 GCA_046482845.1 Desulfobacteraceae bacterium
AAAATCCAAGGGCGATGGTCCCTTTGAGCTCATGATTGATAAAAACCGGCAGAACCAATGCCGAATGCATCCCGTCCGTCACAGCGTCGGCTGTAAGACGGGGAAACTTTCCTGACAGGTCCAGAAGCATATGGGTTTGATGCTCATAGAGCGCCTGCTCATCTGTTGCTGCCATCTCAAAGAAAAATTCCTGTATCTTCCGGATGGAGTTATCCCTTGAAACATAAGCGTGATAGGCTGACGGTTTTTTATCCAACGCAAGGCTGATTCCCATGGTATCGCAGGAAAAAAAAGTGACCATGCGCCAGATGGCCTTACTGATAACCGCTTTTACATTCAGAGAGGATAAAATGGCCCGGTCAATCTCTGAACGGGTTTTCAACGCCTCAAAATTCCGGTCAAGGCTCCGGGTCATCTCGTTAAATGATGCAGCCAGGTCTTCAAACTCATCAGAATTCATGATGTATTTTTCTTTTTTATCAACTTTCAACTGGCTTCAGGGATAATGCGACATACATCCAAAATCTGTTTTTTCCCTTTTATTTTCAAGGCTCCCAGATGATCTATCCGGGCTATGTTGCCAAGGGTTTCAATATCTGCTTTAATCTCATCAAACACCTTTGCGGACAGATAAATCTCATTGCCCCGGGCCATGGACTGCAGGCGCTGGGCCGAATTCACAGTGTCTCCTATGACCGTGTAGTTCAAATGATTTTCCTCGCCTAAAAAACCGGCTATCAAATTTCCGGTGTTGATGCCCACCGTCATTTTCAATTTTTCACATATCCCCTTTTTTTTCTGCTTGAACCGGTTAAAGGCGGCAAACATTTCAAGGGCAGCAGACACAGCATGGAGACTGCATTTTTCATCATGCAGGGGTGCGCCGAAAATGGCCATCACGCAGTCACCCATCAATTTATCCAGGGTTCCTGAATGTTTAAATACAACGGGAATCATATGGGAAAAAAAATTATTCAGGATCACCACCACCTCTTCTGGGGAAATCGTTTCTGAAAGGCTTGTAAATCCTTTAATATCCGCAAAAAGAACGCAGGCTTTTTTCCGCTCTCCGCCAAGCCGGGGCCGGCCGCTTTTCAAAATCTTATCCACCACATTTTTTGAAAAAAAACGGGACAAGTACATAATATGCTTTTCTTCACTGATCTTATCGAAATAAAACCGCTGAAAGGAAACTGTATTCATCAAATGATCCCGGACAATGGTATAAAAGTAGCTGTCTGAGACTTGAAACCCCTGTTTCTTATTTTTAAATAAAATTAGGGCCCCATGAACATCTCCCCTTGAAATCATGGGCATGGCATAAAGCGATCCCTCAAGGTCATTGAATTCACCGCTGCTGCTTAAATCTTCAACAAAAATTTCTTCTTTGTCCGTGGTCAGATTTTTCAACAGGCGGCTATGCCGTAAAAAAGAATAATCCATTTGATTGTCAAAACTCGATCCGATTATTTTTCCCTGGTGGTGCAAAATATCCTTAAATAGATACAACACCGCACCGGACAGATTTTTATACTTGACCAGACAATCCAGTTGACTTCGCCAGATCCGATCATGATCAGTCAAGTCAATGGATTTCATTGCGGCAACCATTTCCTTTATTACGGACAGTTCATTGATTTTATATTCATATTTTTGCTGCACAGATAAAAATTTTTTCTTAATAAATTGAAACTGGGCCGGGCTCGGGGTGCTTGACGGGTTTGTGCCGTCCATCATATCTTCCTTTTCTGACATCATGAAATCAAGCGTACCAATTGATTGTTTTCTTTTAAAAATAACCGTATATCTCTAATTCGGTCTGCAATTGTTCCAATGGTGACATCTTCAAACACCCCTGTCAGAACATCCATGTGGTCCTTCTGGAGCCCGGGGGTACCGTTTATGCAGTTTTTTTTATCATCTTTATGTGCCATATCCGCCAGATAATCCGCCAGCCCGGTGATGGCAGCCAGCCGGGTATGGCTGGCGGAAGATGATGGAAGATGATGAAATGAGATGGCATGGACAAGGGATTCCGGCAGGTTCCACTTCTTGACAATAAGCCCGCCCACAACACCGTGGTTATAGCCGAACACCTCCTCTTCAAACTCATGGACCGGCACGCCGGTCTGATTTGACTCTTTGATAATCTGCCCGTATTCTTCAGGAAAATAGTCAATTAAAAAAATTTTGCCAAAATCATGGAGAATACAGGCGGTGAATATTCCCTGATCTGAAAACTCTTTTTTGTTCCGACACATATACTGCCCAACCAGAGCCGTTTCAATGGAATGATGCCACAGGAACTTCGGATCAAACAATCCGTCTAAATTTGAAACAGTGAAGGCTTTGGACAGGCTCAATCCAAAGGCAAGGTTCATGATTTCATCCATGCCCAGAACAATCGATGCCTCTTTTACGGAGCTGACTTTCCTGGCCAGGCCGTAAAACGCGGAATTCACCAGTTTAAGGATTTTCAGGGTCAAGACCTGATCCACCTCAATAATTTTTTTGATATCTTCAATTTCCGTATCTGGGTCCATGGTCAGATTGTAAAGCTGCAATGCCACAGACGGGATGGTGGTCAAAGACTCAACACGGTTCAATTTTGAGATGACATCGGACTGCCTGTTTTTGCGCTGGATCAACTGCTTTTCAATTTCGCCTTTCAAGGCAAGATCCTTGATGATTCTGCCGGCCCGGCCATTTGGTGTTGAGGGAGTCTGATTCCTGATCTTGCCCGATAAAAAAGGAATCAGGGGTGAATTAAAGGGGAGCCGGGAATAAAATTTTTTCTGGGCAGAAATGGGAAGGGTGGACAACCCGGCCCAGAGCACTTCCGGATCCATTGCCAAAAGTTTACAAAACAAACGGCCCCGGGCATTTCTAAACATTAAGAGATCGGCCTTTAAAACCGATGCCCGGATGTTCTCGGCCGGATCCTCACCGGCCAGAGTTTCACCAGACAGACCGGATTCCAGAATGGGGCCAGGTGGATGCAATAAATCACTATAGGGCCGAAGGCGGGTCAGTGCAACCTGGATCATTTCAGAAAAAGAATGTCCGTCTTTTGGGAAAACAGCCTCCCCCACTTTGATGCGCGCTGTTTTCTCGACCAGTCCTTTGATGGTATTGCCAATTTTGGGGACCAGATATTTCAGGCCGGATTCATCTGTGGTATATCCGAAAACAAGCACTTTGTTGTCTTCAATCACATAAACAGAATCGCTGTCCCGAAAGGCATTTTCGATATCCCCTTCATTGCCCAGAAGGGACCGGGGAATCCCCCCCTTGTCACCGGGTTCAACCACCACATACACCATAGCTGTATCCACCCCGGCCCGCAGGGTCATATTGAACAGTTTTGAAATCCACTTGAGCCGCATTTCATCGATATGAAAGGGGAATTGATCATCCTTGACCACCCGGGAAACCGAAACGCTGGCATTCATGCTTCTCAGCTGTTTGATAATCCGGCCGGCCCTGTCCCTGTGAGGGGTGTCCCAGAGGATGGCCGGGTGATGCGCAAGTACCGTTGCAGCCTTTTTTCTGGAAAAATGAAATTCCCGGACAAGATAATCAAGAAACGGTTCCGGA
>JAWOEJ010000047.1:0-2635 GCA_046482845.1 Desulfobacteraceae bacterium
CATTGCAGTATATCTTGGCATTGAGGAACTCAAGCAATCAGACAACAGTGAAACTGAAGTTGAACCGTCCGAAATAAAACCTGCTGAAATAATAGAAAAAAACACCGAAAAATCAGATAACGAAAGTGAACGTATCCTCGACAAGCAAGAGATCAAACCGGCACCGGAACCAACCGAAAAAACAGTAGAAACGAATACAGATGAGCAGGCGGAACCGGAAATAGAGCAAGCCTCTGAAAGCCCCGCCACGTTGACCCAGCAGCCTGCTGAATCCTTAGCACCCGAAGCAGAGGCACCGGCAGATGAACACGTTCAATTTAAAGGCAATATTGAAACCCTGGTTTTCCATAGCGTGACCTGTAATTTTGCCAGTGGTAAAAATTGCAGCATGGATTTTACCACAAAGGAAGAGGCTGAAGCCCAGGGTTACAAACCCTGTAAAATATGCATACCTGACGCTTAAGGCCCCACGGATTCATATTCATCACTCGATGATCAAGTTTTTGTTACTTTGCCCAACGTCGGCGTTGGAAAAAATTTCCTAAAAACTTGATAATCGAGATCAGGTTGCGGGCAGGTAATCTTCCCGTACCGGTGAAAAAACCTCAATGGCAACGCTGTCTTCCAGGACTTCAGCACGATGCTCGACCCCGGACTCAATGCACCAGGAATCTCCGGGGCCGGCATTGCGGCATTCATGCCCAATGTAAAGATTGATGCGACCGGAAACAAGATATCCGGTCTGCTCGTGGGGATGGGTGTGGGAGGGCAGCAGAGCGCCTTTGGTCATTTTAAACCGGACCAGAAGCGTCTCCTTTCCATACACCAATGTTTTCATCTCAATGCCCTCCACGGGCACGGCATACCCGTTTTCATCATGCATTGCAAACATTTGTCCTCCTCATTGTTTTTCCATAATGTTTTGAAATTGATTTTTGAATGTTTACCAGGACTGCTTTTACAGCCCAAACATGCTATTCTGACATTATTAACTGAAATTGCAATATGAAATAACTATTTACGCATACTTGAGCATAAAGGGCCTTATGACCTGTCAACCATTAAAATCACCAATAATTCTGGCACCTGCCGGGGATATTCACTCTTTTCTTGCTGCCATAGCAGCTGGTGCAGACGCAATTTACTGCGGCCTTAAAATATTTTCAGCCCGCATGGAAGCCGATAATTTTTCCATTGAAGAATTGGCAAGACTGACCCCGTTTGCCCATTCAAAAGGAGTTCAGGTATATGTTGCCTTTAATTCGATTATTAAAGAATCCGAAACCGACAAGGTACTTCGTATTCTTGACAAGCTTACCCGATATGCGGATGTTGATGCCCTGATTATCCAGGATACTGCCATGGTCAGTCTTGCCGATCAGGCAGGATTCAAAGGCAAACTCCATCTATCCACCCTGGCCAACTGCACCCATCCGGCCGGACTCGAAGCTGCCCACAAAGCGGGCTTTTCCCGGGTAGTGCTGCCCAGAGAATTCAACCTTGATGAAATCAGGGCCATGGCAGCGGCTGTCCCCGGGACCATGGATTTAGAAGTGTTTGTCCATGGGGCGCTTTGCTACGCCGTATCAGGCCGGTGTTACTGGAGCTCCTGGTTTGGCGGAAAAAGCGCGCTGCGGGGTCGTTGCGTCCAGCCCTGCCGGCGGATGTATGAACAAAATGGAAAAAAAGCCCGGTATTTCTCATGCATGGATCTGTCAGCGGATGTACTGGCCAAGGTGCTCAAGGAAATTCCCAACATCAGCACCTGGAAAATTGAAGGCAGAAAAAAAAGCCCCCATTATGTTTACTACACGGTGATGGCTTATAAACTGCTCAGGGATGCGCCGGACCAGAAAAAACAGGCTTTGTCGTTTTTAGCGTATGCGTTGGGAAGAGAGGGCAGCCATTACAACCTTTTATCCCATCGGGTATCAAATCCTCTGGACCATGGGTCTGAAACGGGCTCCGGACTGTTTTTAGGCCGGATAAAAAATCCTGAAAATCCATATTTTATTGCAAGGGAGGCACTTCTGCCGGGAGACCTTTTACGCATCGGATATGAAGAAGAAAGTTTTCACCAAATCCAGAAGGTGACCCGGGCTATCCCTAAAAAAGGAAAATATTTTTTATCTTCCAAAAAAGGCAAGCGTATCAAAAAAGGAACCTCTGTTTTTATTATTGACCGTAGGGGACGAGAGATAGAAGCAAAACTATCACGCCTTGGTGCCGAACTTGATGAAATTCCCAAGGTAACGATCAAGCCCTCAAACCTATCCGTTACTCACAAAAATGCAGGGGGCAGTGTAACATCACATAGCCAAACAAGAAGTCATAGAAGAAAAAAACAGCCTGATATATATGAAATAGATGTTTTCAGAAAAAAACCACCGGTCTTAAAAACCCGCAATAACACAGGTTTCTGGATTTCTGCAAACAGCTATGGAATCAAAGCCCAGGCCCAGACCTGGTTGTGGCTGGATCCCGTGCTTTTCCCCGATGAGGAAAAAATATGTCAAAATTATATCAAAACCGCATTAAAAAAAGGGGCAAAAGACTTTGGTGCACCCCTATCTGATGGGCGATTTTCCGGTGGATCAGGGCGCGCAAAGCCCGCCACGGGACACGCGCAAACCCT
>JAWOEJ010000097.1:0-14913 GCA_046482845.1 Desulfobacteraceae bacterium
TGCCACCCGACGATGGGGAGGGAGAGAGGGCCCAGACGAGCGATCAGATGCTCCTCGTGGATATCATCATCCAGCTGGCCGGCCCAGCGGTTGAAATCTGACAGGCCAATGGTATTGGGGCCTTTTTTAATTATAATTTCAGACCGGTCCAGATGCCGGGGAATGGACACAGGGCCGATGCCGATGGTGATGTTCAGGGGCAGGGGATGCAGTGTCTGTTCAAGGTCGATCTCATTCATGGGGCTTAATACAAAAAAATCAGCCGGTCTTGATGTGGCGCATCCCCCGGCTGACAACAGACATATAAGAAGCATCCATACCAAAGATATTAATTTATTTCTATTTGCCATCATCTTTTGTCTTCCTTGAGTCTTAACACTTGATTATCAAGTTTTTTAACAGCGCCGTCCCCAATGCCTGCTCTTAATCGGTTTTTCCATAGAAAAACTTGATAATCGAGTCACAGGTTTATTTTTTATCATCGGGCCGGCTGTTTTCCTCTGATCAGCGCTTCTGGATGCCTTTCCAGATATTCGGTTAAAAGGCGGAAGGATCTGGCTGCCCTGGAAAGTTCATCCAGGGTGCGGGTCAGGCTGACCACAAGCTCAGAATCCTTTCCTGCTGAGCGGGCCATCCGGGACAGGGTATCTTCTGTCTGCTTTGCCGCCGCCTCTGCTGCCCGGGCGGTTTCCTGGAAAGCTGCAGAAAGGGGGGAGATTTGATCCCTGAAAAGACGGGTCAGTCCCTGGATGTCTTTTACAGCTGTTTCCATTTCGGGCATTACAATTTCCATATGGCGGCGGGTGCATTGGGCAAGTGTTTGAATATCTGCCAGGGTGGTGTCCATGCGGGAGCCAAGCCGTGTTATCTCGGTGTCGGCCGTTTTTGAAACCTTCTGTATATCCTTCATGGTCTGTTCAAATTCTGAAGCTGCCGGTTGAACCTGCTCATCTAAGTGAACGATAAGAGAATCGACATGGACCAGGGTCTGTTTGAACAGATGGACCAGTTCTGTTGTTTTTTGGGCTTTAAAGGCGTTTTCAATTGTGGTGGCAATGGACAGAAGTTTGTTGAAAATTTCTTCCATGGGCACGGTTTTGATTTTCTGGGTCAGCAGGTCAATTTCCGACTGAATGGTGGGGATTTCAGGATAGTTAAGTGTTTTCCCTTTTAATACGGCTGCTTTTTGTGGATGAAAGTCAAGATTTATCAGAAGCATGCCGGTCACCATGCTCTGCATTTCCAACTGGGCTCTCAGGCCCTTGTCAATCAATATATCCAGCTGTTTTTTCAGGGACAGAGAGGTATCGCTGTTTTCCTGAACAACAAATTTTTTGTCCTCGATTTCAATGAGCACAGGAATGGAAAAGGTCATATCCTTTGCATTGGTTTTAATGTGAATGCTTTTTACCGAACCGATTTTAACCCCCCTGAAGACCACAGGTGACCCCACACTCAGTCCCTGGACAGATCCGTCAAAAAAAAGCACATACCGGTTTTTTTCTGAAAAAAAATTCCCGGATCCAAAAATAATAATTCCTGCTGCAGCAAGTACAACCGCCCCTGCAATAAAGGCGCCGATAATGGTGGTATTTGCTTCTCTGCTCATTATGTTTTTTTCCCCTTTTATTCGATGATCAAATCTTTTTATGCCTGTAATTCGATCATCAAGTTTTTTGAATACCGCCCCCCCTTCCATAAAAACTTGATAACCGAGTAAGACGGTTTTTTTTCAGGTGCTGCCTTCCTTTCCCCTGGTTAAAAAGGCCCTTACAGTATTGTTTGTTTCAGATTCAAGCAAAGTCCGGGGCCGGCCTGAGGCAATCATGGTTTTGGCTTTTGCATCAAGAAAAATAGAATTGGTGCCAATGGCAAATATACTGGCCAGTTCATGGGTAACCATAACTATAGTGGCCCCCAGACTTTCGTTGAGCTCAAGGATCAGATCGTCCAGGCGCCTGGAACTGACCGGGTCCAGCCCTGCTGAGGGTTCATCAAAAAAAAGAATGTCCGGGTCCAGGGCCATGGCCCTTGCCAAACCTGCTCGTTTCTGCATGCCGCCGCTGATTTCAGAGGGATAATAGTTTTCAAAACCAGACAGTCCCACCAGGGCCAGCTTGAAACTGACCCTGTCCCGGATGTCTGCCGGCTTCAGGCGGGTGTGTTCTTCCATGGGAAGGGCAATGTTTTCAGCCAGGGTCATGGAGCTCCATAAGGCCCCTTTTTGATAGAGGACACCAAATTGTTTCATGATCTCCTGTCTTTCACTGGATGAAATATCCCATAAACTTTTATCCTTGAAAAAAATTTTTCCGCTGCAGGGGCGCTGCAGACCGATAAGATGCCTTAACAGCGTACTTTTGCCGCATCCGCTGCCCCCCATGATGATGAAAATGTCTTTGTGATTAATATCAAAGCAAAGATGTTCCTGAACCATAAAACTGCCGTATCCCATGGAAAGGTCTTTTACGGAAATATGCGCTGTGTTCATATGCCCACAATACTGCATATCAGGGTTATAAGGGCTGTGGCAATGACAATGGCAACAATGGATGTGACCACGGCTGACGTGGCGGCACTGCCCACGGCAGAGGCGCTGCGGCTGCACTGCAGGCCTCTGAGGCACCCGGAAACCGCCACCAGGATGCCGAATACAAAGCTTTGAAATATACCAATGGCAAAGTCATTCAAAGAGACAGAGTGTTTTGTCATGTTGAAATACTCCATAACATTCAGATCCAGCATGAAAATACCCACAGCCATACCGCCGGCAACCCCCATGATGTCCGCGTACAGACATAACAGGGGCATGGTCACAGCCAGGGCCAGCAGCCGCGGCAGAACCAGGTAGTCAATGGGTGAGATGCCAAGGGTTTTCAAGGCATCCACTTCTTCGTTGATTTCCATGGTGCCGATCTGGGCGGCAAAGGCGGCCCCGGTTCTACCGGCCATGATAACCCCGGTCATGACCGCACCCATGACACGGATCATGGCAATGCCCACAAGGCTTGCCACATAGATCTGGGCACCGAACATCATCAGCTGAACCGCACCGATAAAGGCAAGGATGAGTCCCACCAGAAAGCTGATCAGGGAAACAATGGGAAGGGCCTTTGAACTACATTCCTGGACCTGGAATATAAAAACAGACCGGCGCATGGAAGATCTGCCCTGAATCAGCCTCAATACGGCTATGGCAATGTCTCCTGTAAAGGCCAGGGTGTTCTTGATTGAAGAGATCAGTTCCCTGTACTTTTTTTCAGCATCCCCCAGCAGGGATAGTTTTTCAGGCGGTGTTTTGCTGTCTTTTTTTTCAGGTACAGCGGCAGCCAGGCCAACAAGTTTTTTTATCCCCTGGGGCAGTCCGGCATCGTTAAAGGTGATATCTCTGGATGCGCAGTATTTGTAGAGATTAAAAAGAAAAACAGCCGCACTGCTGTCCCAGGCCGTCAGCTGGTCTGTATTGAACCGGATTTCGGTCAGGGATGCAGCAGCTTTTAAATCAGCCCCCATGTCCTGGAAACCAGGCAGTTTCTGCCTTGATGTCCAGTCCCCCTTAAGACGGATTTCAAGGGTTTTTTCCGATAAATTGACCTGTGCCAGAGTGCCCATTGAATCTCTTTTTTTTTCCATGTTTCAATACAATCAGGCAGGTACCTGTCTGCCCGCGGTCTTACGCCTTTTTTTATCACAGCACCGGCAATACAATCAAGACATGATTGTCCTTGACTCCCCCTTGTTGTTTAAAATCTGCCGCCCCCAGCGGTTGCCTGTCAGAACAGCGACCGACGGAGGACTTGTTCCCTGCCAGGCTAAAAATCGGCGACCTGCGGCCATTGATCCTCAAACAGCTTGATTTTTTTAACGCCTGGCAGGGAACGAGTCTGATCTCCTTTGGTTCTCAATGTTCCTGACAGGCAACCGCTGGGGGCTCTTAATCGGTCCTTCCATAAAAACTTGATAACCGAGTAAAAACAAGAAAAACAGGAGTGTATTCGTTTGAGTATTTAGCACAGGCTTTATTTTTTCGCAACACAGATCAAAAATCGTTTTTTCTCTATCGCATGATAAAGGACGATTTTTTTTTCGTTAATTTTCAAACGAAAATATTTTGAACCGAATATAGGCAATAACATATTAAATTTTTTAATAAAATCCTAACAAAATGCTAATAAAATCTTGACAAAGGCAAAAACTCTGTGATAGCTGTTAAATTACTTCAACAAATTTTTTATAAACCGCATCAAATTTTTCAGGACTGGTATTTTAGATTCCCCAGGAATCTATTTTTGTTAATAATTTATTTATCAGGAGGTATTATTATGAGGTTTTTACCCAGAGGACTGACACCGGCAAATATTGCCATTGGCGCAGGGGTTGTTTTGATTGCCCCGGTTGTAATTCCCATTATCGGCAGCATTGCCAAGCCCATTATTAAAGCAGGGATTAAGGGGGTGCTGATTACCTATGAAGGCACAAAGGTGGCCATTGCCGAGGCAAAGGAATCTTTGGAAGATATTACTGCTGAGGCCAAATCAGAAGTGAGCGGCGATTCTGCTGTAAAAGAGTAGCCCGGGCATATATTGTTATGGAGATATTACCCAAAGCCCTGGTGACCCACAGCATGCCGGGTCGTGTCCGAATCAGGCTCATCCCCCCGGCCTGTGCAGCATCCCATGCTGAGCAGATCAAGAAAGTTTTAAAAACTGTTCTGAATTACAGGAATATCCATGTTAATCTGGTTACTGGCAGTATTTTGATCCAGGATAAAACCCTTGATCTGGGTGCCCTTGCTAAAACAGCACGATCCGAGAAGCTTTTTATACTCACCCTAAAACCTGAAAACTCACCCGCACTGGTAACCCGGCATGCACTGAGACAGGTCCGCAGAATTGATAATGGCATCCGTAATCTTTCCGCCAATACCTTGAACCTTTCCGGTTCTGTTTTTATTGTTCTGATATGTCATGCCCTGACACAAATCATCCGGGGTAATCTGGCTGTACCATCCTGGTTTAATTCCCTGTGGCTGGCCGCAACGATTTACAACAGGGAATGGATCGGCTCTGACACGGATGGCCCCCCTCTTGAGGAAATCGCCTGTGTTGACGGGGAGTAACCTGAATCTCTTATAGACAGCCTGGCCCCCGGGGCCAGGCTGGCATTTAACCCTGCGGCCTTTGAAATCGTCTTTTTATTTAAAACGGGCATGCCCTGGCGTGCCCAGCCAGTTATGAAAGAATTCAGAGATCTACATGGGTCTTTCATATAAAATTTTTTCCTAATATAAGGATGGATTGGCATGGATACCCTTATACCTGTTCATACCGGGGTAAACGGCAGGGCCAGATTTGCCGTGCCCGGACTGAAAAAATCAAACCCGTTCAAGCGTTTGCTGATCAGGCACCTGTCTGCAGTGAAAGGGGTTGACAGATGTTCTGCCAGCACCCTGACTGGAAGGATTCTGGTGTTTTACGATTCAGATCTTGACATTAATGATTTGACCCTGGCCCTGTTAAGAATTGTTTTGCAGATTAAAGCGGAAATAAAATCCAGGACTGTCCAGGCAGAGGCAGAACCCGGTGTAAAACAGAAAAAAAAAGACAGAACCAGAACCAAAAAAATCATTAATTCCCTGAAAACCATGATAAAAACCCGGCCGGGAGAAAAAGATATCAACTGGCACACCCGGACAGGGGAAGAAATTGTCGAGACCTTTGAAGGGAGCATCCAGAAGGGGCTCAGTCAGAGCAGGGTCCCCTGTGTACGAGCCCAGTACGGGGAAAATGTTCTGCCGAAAACCCAGTGCCGGTCGAATGTGACAATTTTCATGGCGCAGCTGAATTCGCTGCCGGTATATCTGCTTGGGGCGGTGGCCGGTATTTCCATAGTGATGGGGGGAATTCTTGATTCTATTATTGTATCAGGGGTGGTTCTGGCCAATGCGGTTATCGGGTATGTAACGGAAAGCAGGGCTGAAAAAAATATTGATGCCCTGAACGGACTGGTTCATCACATGGCAGAAGTGATCCGGGACGGAAAATCCATATTTGTCTCTGCCGAAGCTGTTGTTCCAGGAGACCTTCTTGTTCTCAAACCCGGCTCCTTTGTCCCTGCAGACAGCCGGATCATCCAGTCCTCCCGGTTAACCATAGATGAGTCCATGCTCACTGGAGAAAGTCTCCCCGTGGGAAAACATGCAGACCCCATCCTTGAAACAGACATCCCTCTGGCTGACAGAAAAAATATGGTGTACATGGGGACCTGTATTACCGGGGGGCAGGGCCTGGCCGTGGTGGTGGCAACGGGCAGCAATACTGAAATCGGGCAGCTTAAAGCCCTGCTCAATGAAACCCGGTCGGTAAGCTCGCCCATTGAACGTCAGCTGGATACCATTGGGGATCAGCTGATTTACGGGTGTATGGCCATATGCGGCGGTGTATTTGTTTTGGGCAGTTTTATGGGGTTTGGTCTTCTCAATATGCTGCGGATGTCCATCTCCCTTGCGGCGGCTGCAGTGCCCGAAGGCCTTCCCTCCATAGCCACGGTAAATTTTGCCCTGGGGATCAGCCGCATGAAAAAAAATGATGTCCTGGTCCGCCGCCTGCCTGCTGCTGAAACCCTGGGCGCCATTCAGACCATATGCCTGGACAAGACAGGCACCATAACCATGAACCGGATGAAAGCCATTTCCATATATACGGGTGAGAGATGGCTTTCCGTGACCCATGATCAATTAACCGGCCCCAATGGACGTATCATCACTCCGTCGGAATCCCTGGAGCTTGAAAAGCTCTATTCCGTGTGTGCCCTGTGCTGCGAAACAAAAATTAACGGCCGATGTAATGACGGCCGGCTTGATATCTCAGGGTCTGCCACGGAAAGTGCCCTGACAGAACTGGTTGATTTTGCCGGTATTGACGTTAAAACCCTGCGAAAATCTGCCCCTCTGGTAAAAATAAATCACCGGTCTGAAAAACAGCTCTTTATGAGCACCATCCATTGCATGCCTGACAGGGAAGACTATTTAATCCTGGTGAAGGGAAGTCCTCTGGAAATACTTTCCAGGTGTGATACCCAGATCATTGATGGCCATGAAATTCCTTTGACCCTGGCAGGGTCCGCCTGTATCAGACAGGCCAATGCAGATATGGCTGGAAATGCCCTGCGCGTGCTGGGATTTGCCTGCCGCACCATAAAAAAGGACGGGTTCAGTGCGTCCACTCATCTGGAAACCCGTCTGACCTGGCTGGGCCTTGTTGGACTGGCAGATCCCCCGAGAAAAGGTATTGAAGCATTAATTTCCCAGTTTCACCGGGCAGGGATAAGAACGGTGATGATCACTGGTGACCAGCAGCTGAGCGCCAGGGCCATTGCTCAACAACTGAACCTGTCCAACAATGCTCCCCTGGAAATCATGGATGCTGTCGAGCTTGGCGCCATGGATGAGGATACCTTGATTAAAAAAGCCAGAAAAGTCCATGTGTATTCCCGGGTGACACCGTCCCAGAAGCTGAAAATTGTTAAAGCGATTCAGGCGGGAGGACAGACCGTTGCCATGACCGGAGACGGGATAAACGACGGACCAGCCCTGAAAGCAGCAGATATCGGTATTGCCATGGGAGGGTCAGGTGCGGATCTGGCCAGGGATGTGGCAGATGTGGTTCTGACAAGAGATGGTCTGGAACTGCTGGCAGCCTCACTGGCAAACGGCAGGTGTATCTACCAGAACATCAGAAAATCAGTTCACTATTCCCTGGCCACGAATATCAGTGAAATTCAGCTCATGACAGCCTCCATTGCCCTGGGACTGGGAGCGCCTTTAAATGTCATGCAATTGCTCTGGATCAATATGATTTCCGATATTCTTCCAGGCCTTGCCCTTTCCCTGGAACGGCCGGAAGGGGACGTTATGGAAACACCGCCCAGAAACGGAGAAGATCCTTTGTTCAGCAACAGGGATTTTGGCACCATGCTGCTGGAGTCCTCTACCATTACCGGCGGTGCACTGATTAGTCTGATTTACGGGCTGTCCGCCTATAATCTGCCTGCAAAGGCAGGCGGGCTGGCCTTTCATTCTCTGGCTGTCAGTCAGCTGCTCCATTCTATAACATGCCGGTCGGAAACAGCAGGTGTTTTCACTGAAAAAAAATTACCCTCAAATACGTCCCTGAACTGGGCCATTGGACTTTCTGTGGCAGCCCAGGCCCTGACCCTGGTTTTTCCGCCCCTGAGGGCTTTGCTGGGGTTGTCCCGGATCAGTCTTATGGATGGACTGGTGATTTCTGGAGGGGCAACACTGCCATTAATGGTGAATGAGGTCAGCAAGGCCATCAAAGAAAAACAGGGCTCAGCCAGGGATGAGCAATCAGAACCCGTCAATACGAATTCCCGGGAAAGTGGCTGTAAGGTCAGCCCTATGGATGACATGGGCCTTTATACTTTACAAGAGTCAGGGTTTGAACAGCTAAGCAATTAGGAGGGGAAAATGTCATATGTATCATTGCTGGAAGGTTGCTCTGGACCGGTTCTGTTTTTGATTATGGTAATTCTGATTTTTATTTTAAGCAGAGGAGCAGATATCCTTGTGGAAGAAGCAGCTGCCCTTTCCATCCGGCTGCGCATATCAAGGCTGATTGTGGGGCTTGTTTTTGTCAGTATAGGAACCACCCTCCCGGAGGCTGCTGTTTCGGTGTTTGCAGCACTGGGAGGTAATCCTGAAATAGCCCTGGGCAATGCAGTGGGTTCCGTTATATGCAATACAGGTTTGATACTGGGACTGATTACCCTTCTGGCCCCGATATCCCTGGAAAATCTTTCCATAAAAAGGCAGGGATGGTTTCAATGCGGGGCTGGAATTCTTCTGGTGGCCTCCTGCATTCCTTTTTTTCAGACAGACCATTTTTTTGAAACCAGGGTATGGCTGCCCCGTCAGATGGGCATGGTCTTTTTAGTTCTTTTGTTTTTTTATTTTCTGGTGTCCATCTACTGGTTCAGGGATAAACATCATGACCTTAACAATGGTGACGACCAGACAAACAACACCCCCATTGCTCTGGTGCTGGGGAGAATCATAGTGGGGTCAGTCATGGTTGTTTCTGCCTCCCATTTTCTTGTTCCCGGGGTGGAGGCGGCTGCGGTTCGAATGAACATTCCCCGGGGGTTTGTCAGTGCGACAATGGTGGCCTTTGGGACGTCGCTTCCTGAACTTGTGACCTCCATCAAAGCCGTTCAGAAAAATATGGGTGAGCTTGCCCTGGGAAATATCATAGGGGCAAATATTTTAAATGTTCTTTTTGTGGCAGGGTTTTCTGCCAGTATTACCAAAGGGGGGCTGGCGGCGCCAGGTCATTTCTCAAAGGTACTTTTCCCTGCCATGATGGCTACATTGATTATTTTTGGCCTTGGAATGCATCTTTCCGGCAGGGTATTCAAAAAATCATACAGTGTCATGCTGCTGAGTATTTATGCCCTGGTCATTTTGTCGAATTTTCTGGGGATGGCAGCATGATCTGCCGGAATAAGAACACGCTGTCACTAACCCCCATGCCTTGACAGGCACAACAAAGCAGGAAAGCTGTTAGCTCTTAGCTGTTAGCTGAATACTGATGGCTGACGGCTTTCATATAAACTGCCACGGGCAGACCTCTTTACATTTCGTTCTGCCCACAACAAATCATGAAAGACCAGGTTGGTAACATGGACTTTCATATAAAGCACGAATTAAAACATTTACCATATATCCAAGGAGGAAAGATCTATGTACTGGGTAACGATTACAATGATGGGTATTGCCAATTATTTTTTTCACAGGGGTAAAACACTGGGTTCATTTAAAAACAAGGAAGGAAATAAGGCAGATTTACCAGATGACAGGACAGATCCCATCACAGGGGAAGAAGCGCAGGGGAATGAACAGCAGCCTTCCCAGAAGGATGAAAAAAAATGGGAAACAGAACATTCCTCCCAGGAGGATGAAAAAACGCTGGAAACAGAATCTGATCCCTGGCAGCGGCATCTTATTTATGTCCATGAAATTGAAAACGCCTATCGGAACCGCAGAAGCAGTATGGATGACCGCATTAAAGCCATTGACCTGTCCACTCAGTATATAGCCGAGTTTGACTCTTTAAAGCCGGCTGTTTTTGAAAATATCCAGGAAGATCCCAGAATCATACCTGTTTTTAAAATGCTGACCATCATGTATGAAGAAGAGGAGGTCTTTGACCAGGCAATAGACATATGCAGGACAGCCCTGGCCCATGGTATTGAAGACGGCACCAAAACAGGGTTTGAAGGGCGCATCGAAAGACTGATGAAAAAACAGGAAGATAAGGATATGGTGTTTTAGATAAACAATGCCACCATTGACAACCCGTTTGCTTCAAGCACCTGGCCGGCAAACCATGAAACTGCAGCTTTGCTGACTTTTAATGCAATTTTTTCATGGGCCTTGTTGTTTTTACGGTTCAGAGTGTTCTTTTGAAAATCAATATCATATCCGTTTGTTTTAAGGATATTCAGCAGACAACTTGAGCTTACCCTGTCTGAATTGTACTCCACCACAGTGCTCCCAGTTGTTGGATTGCTTTTAACTTTGGATACCCCGGGAATATTTAAAAGCATGCGTATTTCCTGCAGCCGTTCCGGGTGGTTTCTAAGGTATTCAATTTTGATGCGAAGTCTTCCTGGAATATCATGAACAAAATACATGGCTGTTGTTGCTCCTTTAAATAAATTACCGAATCAATTTTATAACCAGTGGGACGTCTCTGCTTTAAATTTAATTTAAGCACTATGTACAGTGAAAATATTTATTTTTTATTAGGTATTCTTTAAAGAAATATTAAAAAAGCCTGTAACTCGGTTATCAAGTATTTATGGAAGGGCCGAGCGCCGACCTCAGCGGTTGCTCTGTCGGTCGCTGTTCTGACAGAGCAACCGCTTGGGGCGGCGGTATTCAAAAAACTTGATGACCCAGTGTATTATAGTGTCTAAACGAAAACCCCGTGTTTGGGCGAAAACGTGTCCAGCTGCAAGGCGCAAAAAAGTTTGAAACCGGAGTGTACTCAGGTACATGAGGCCCGATTATATAATTTGGCAAACTTTTGCAGCAACGCAGCAGATGGGTGCGTTTTCGTTCAAACACTATTATAAAATAATTCTGATCTAATAATACCCTAACATTCATATTCTATTTATAATTAATTAAAACACAGAATGTGAAGAGGTTGGGAGAAAATGATCAGTGACCATAGACCCATTGCGTTTAACAGCCGTTTCATTCCATTGAATCAGCGCCAGTCAGTGATTATGGAGATGATTCTGCATCAGAATTTTCTCAGTGTAACAGAACTTGCAGCTCATTTTGATGTGACCAAACAAACCGTTCGCCGGGATTTGAACAGCCTGTGTGAGCAAAATATTGCCCGGCGTGTCCGGGGTGGTATCAAGCGTTTAACGATAACACAAAATCCAGACTACCCCCCGGGGCAGCTAACCAACCTGGGATCCAAAAAAGCCATTGCCCGGGAAGTGGCCTGCCATGTCCCCAGCTCAATTTCACTGGCCTTAAGCATCGGCACAACCACTGAAGTTGTATGCAGAGCACTTCTGGATCATGATCATCTTAAAATTTTTACCAACAATTTGTCGCTGTCCATGCTTGCCTGTATGAATCCAACATTTGAAGTTACCATAGCCGGCGGCCGCCTGCGAAATGAAACCAAAGATATCCTTGGCTCTGGCATGGAAGCGCTGTTTAAAGCCTATAAGTTTGATATTGGTATTTACAGTGCCGCCGGGGTGGATGGGGATGGCAGCCTTCTGGATTTTTATGAGGAAGAGGTCCGTGCCCGGCAGATTATCAGACAGAACAGCCGGGAGGTGTTTCTGGTGCTGGACTGTTCCAGGTTCGGCAGAACCGCCCATGTCCGCGGAGGGTATATTTATGAAGCCACTAAAGTGTTCTGTGACATAAAACCGTCCCTTCCGATCTGCGATATGATTCAGAAAAACGGCGCCCAGTTGATTGTCTGTAAAGAACACAACAACTGTGAATAAACCTTAGGGCTCACTCAAAAATAACTTAACATTTTGGGCGCCGATTCATCCTGTCCTGCTGCGTTGTGAAAATTCGGCGTATTCCCGATATGCCTGCATTTTCACGCCTTGCAGAACAGGCGACTCAATTCCCAAAATTGACAATTTATTTTTGAGTGAACCCTTATCCTGTGGTAACAGATGGCGCAAAGCAAGACACCAGGAAGCGACGATTCACTTTTCTTGCTGCCTTTTTTCATTTTATCAAAAATTCACTGGATTCTGACATTCAGAATCCATGTGTTAACATTGTCTGACTCAAAAAAAAATTTAGACGATTATAGACGTTTTATTCATAGAAATATCCGGTAATTGATATTTAACGCTTCTCCTAATAATCTGGCATTCTTTTTCCCGATAGTACGTTTCCCACGCTCCATTTCGGAAATGTGCCGTTGCGGAATTTTGGTTTTTTCAGAGAGCTGTACCTGGGTCAACCCCTCTTTATGCCTGGCACCAGCCAGACAAGTGCCGGATTCATTTTCGATGAGTTCTTTCGGGAATGCATCTCTCCATGGAATGGACTCCGACATATCAGAAAAACCAAGGGATTGCAGGGCGGAAACAGCTTTTTCTTTATTTTCAGCCGGGCCAAGGAATCTTAGTTCAATAGGGGGCTTTTTCGTATGTTCCAACATAGATGACCTCCACGAGTTGTACTTTTTTATCTGTCACCTCCCACACTGCTACATAGGTTGGCTTTCCCTTTTTTATGTGGCAGTGATGCCGGGATGGCGAAAGTTTACCATAATTTGTCCATGCACCACGGACCGGGCCTTTATCTTCAATATCTGCAAGAAGAGCGATCAAAGATTTCTGAATACTCCTGGGAAGCTTTGAAATCATTTTTGATACCTTCTTGCTTATGCTTACAGTCCAGTCCATGTAAATAAATATACTTTTTATTGGTATAGAAATCAAGGGTAAAAAAAGCGTTGACAAATTGAAAGCTGAGCAAAGCAAAAAAGAAGAGATCTCCGACGGCATGGGTGACCGATGTTATGATCAAGCCCAAAAGGTGTTTCTGGTGCTTGACTGTTTTTGTATAATACCATATGGTTCTGGTAAAAACCAAAACCATGATTCAAAGGAATGTATATGCAGGAACTCACAGGTGCACAGCGGGCCAGACTTGCCATTAGAGAATTTAAAACCATTGCAGATGCCCTTGCCATAAGGGGGTTTTACCGGCCCTCGGGAAAATTCGGCAAGGCACTGGAAGGCTGCCTTAAAGATTTAAGTCCGGAAATTTACGGCTCCATGAACGATCAAAAGGTAGTGGAGCTCAGTGGCCTGGAATATGTGATTGACAGACTGCCCAAAGGGATTGAAAATGCAGTTAAGATCATTCTTACCGATGAAGAGCAGTTTGAAGATACTCCTTTTGAGAAGATTGTCCCCCTTAAAAGACGGCGGACCTGCTATAAACTCAATGAAAAGGAGTTCTGTTTTATCATATCAAGGGGGCTCAGTGAGATTTATGATATTTTAACCCACCTGACATTTTTAAATATTGAAGCCAGAAAAATTTACCGCAGAATCCAGGATGATTACGGCAAGCCCAGACTGGAGTGGAACACCCTTGAAAAGCAGATCTGTGCCAACCAGTCTGAATGCGGTGATCTGGACTCGGCATTGTGGAATCTGAGTATTATCCTGGGCCGGACCTACCATGAAACAAAAGAGGTGTATGAATCCTTTGAAAAGAACAGAACAGAAAGCAACAGCAATAATGGATTTTTTTCTCTGATTTACAATCTCGGCAAGCGGGTGGAGAATGAATCTCACAGTGAAGACAATGCCCTGGTGGTTTATCTGACCCCGTCTTTGATGAATATTATCGGTCACCAGCGGTACGGCAGCATCTGGGCGGACAATATCAAGGAAATGCTGATATCCCTTCAGTTCCAGGATCGGCCAGTGCACATTGTCAGCGCCAATCTTCACAGTGTTGTCAATGTGCTCTATGGGTATGATGCAGTTCAGCACAGCAGCGTGGAATTAAAATACGAAAAGGATGATCTCTATGGTTTTTTTGTTGAGATCAGCGAAAAAAAGATGGATATCATGGGGTTTGCAGAAAAAAACGGATGCTATCCGCTCCCGGACCGGTCCGGTACCAATATTGACTGTCAGATCATTGATACAGAAAAGCTTGAAACCATTTCCGCTTTACCAGGCTTAAATATTGATATGGCCTTTATAAAAGAAAAAAAACCGGTTATTCTGGTGATGAACTATGCCTTTGGCGTGCAGGCCTTTGAAGTCATGGAAAGACTCCTTAAACCTTTGGCAAAAGAAGGAAACGATATTGTTTTTAATTTTGAGTCCGTTTCTATTATGGGAAAGGCCGGTATTCTGGCCGGGCAGAAGGGCGATGTCATGCTGGCCACGGCCCATGTGTGCGAAGGCTCTTCAGATAATTATATCCTGGACAATGAACTGCATGAAGATGATTTTGACGATGACGTGGATGTGTATACCGGTACTATGGCCACGGTCCTGGGAACGTCTCTTCAGAATAAAGATGTACTGGAAATGTTTAATAAGGACTGGAAGGCTGTGGGCCTTGAAATGGAGGGCGGGCATTATCAGAAGGCCATTAGCGCAGCCGTCATCAAGGGAAATATCCCCCGGGATATTGCCATACGCTACGCCTATTATGCCTCTGACAACCCCCTTTTGACGGGAAACACCCTGGCCGCCGGTGCCATGGGCAGAGAAGGCATAAAACCAACCTATATGATCACCAAGGTCATCCTGGAAAAAATTTTGTGCGGTAAAGATCAGGGTAAATAATGATGGTTTGTT
>JAWOEJ010000309.1:0-17703 GCA_046482845.1 Desulfobacteraceae bacterium
AGGAGATCAGACTTTTTCCCTGCCAGGCGTTAAGAAAATCAAGCTGTTTGAGGACCAGTGGCCGTAGTTCTTGATTTTTAGCCTGGCAGGGAAAAAGTCCTCCGTCGTTCTCGTTCCTGACAGGCAACCGCTGGGGGCGGCGGTATTCAAAAAACTTGATGATCGAGTAAAAAAAGGATTTATTTTAAAAAAGGAGCTGCAACCATGATTTTCAGGCAGAGTATTGTGAAAAAATTTTCAATCATTGTTTTTATTCTTTTATTTTCAGCAGGATCGGGTTTTTTGGATCAGGCCCAGAGCAAAACCTATAAACTGAGGTTTCAAATGGCCTGGCACACACAGCATCCTGAATATAAGGCATATCAGGAGTTTATACGAATGGTTAAGGAGGCCACCAATGGACAGCTGAAATTCATTGTTTTTCCGGCAAGCCAGCTTATAGGAAACAACGAAGCTCTGGACGGCTTGAAAAACAAAACAATTGATATGCTTGCCAGCTGTGGTGCCTATTATCACGGCATGGTGCCTGAAGGTGATGTGGACTGGCTTCCTTATGTTTCCTTAAATCAGCGGGAAAATTTCTGGGAATTGATGAATTGCAAAGAAGGGGGAGAAAAGGGCGAACTTCACGATATCATCTATGATTCGTATCTGAAAAAGGCCAATTCCGTGTGGCTTACCAGCGTGATATGCGGAAGCTCTGGAATAATCGGCAGAGGAGAAAACCGGTATGATACCATTGAATCCTTTAAAAATATCAAGCTGAGAGCTGCCGGCGGAGTGTCTACAAGGGTGGCCAGGGCCTGGGGTGCCTGCCCTGTAACCATGGCAACCGGAGAAATCTATCCGGCCCTGCAGCGGGGGACAGTGGACGCACTGCTGTTTTATGCTTACGGGCTCAAGGATTACAAATTTTTTGAGGTGGCCAAGACATTTACAAGACCTCCGGTTTTTACATGGGCTGACGACCTCTGGATCAACAAAGACTCCATGGAGAAACTCCCCAAAGAGCTGCAGACCGCTCTGATTGAAACAGCGCACAAATGGGGAAAATGGGCAAGCTGCCAGTACTGGCCTGATTATGAAAAAGAAAACGAGAAATGGTGCCTGGAAAACGGGGTGACCTTTGTGGATCTTGACGAGGAGAATATTGCAAAATCCAAAGAGATGCTGGAAGAGGTATGGGAATGGTATGCCAATGAAAGCGAAGGGTGCAGACGTATGGTGGAGATCATTAGAGCGCAGAAAAAAAACTGGGAAAACAGGTAAAACAGAGCCATTCAGGAGAGAATAACAGATGCAGAATCAAGACAGTATCGAAGAGAAAGGTATCATGAAAAAGATATCTGATTTTAATAGATTCCTTGGAGAAATATCAGGGTGGATCATTGTGGTGATGATGGTGACCATCAGTTTTGATGTGGCCATGCGCTATATTTTTAACGCGCCCACCACATGGAGCTTTGAGGTGAACCGGTATATGCTGATTATGGTTGTTTTCCTGGGCGGCCCCTGGACCCTGGCCGCAGGTGGACATGTCAGCGTGGATCTGGTGACGGAGAAAATCAGTGACCGAAAAAGGGTAGTTCTGGATCTTGTCACCTCTACCATGGCATCGCTTTACATGGTGATGTTTACCTATGAATCCTTTGTTTTTACCTGGGAAGCCTTTGAAAACAATATAAGAAGCACGGAATACCTTGCCTGGCCTTTGTGGCCCATACGCATGTTTCTTGTGATCGGCGGTGGATTGCTTCTGATGCAGTATATCATCAAAATTCTGATGGATATCAAGATTCTTAACAGTGAAGTGGAGGTGTCTTAAAATGGAGTGGTATATTGTTCTCGGTATCCTGGTTATATCGCTGAGTCTTTTTCTTTTTCTGGGACTTCCCGTGGCGTTTTCTTTAGGGTTTTTGAGCATGATCAGCGCCCTGATTTTCTGGCCGGGCACCTCAGGCCTTTACGGTGTGGCCCTGGCTGGATACGCTCACATGGGAAATTATACCCTTGTGTGCGTGCCGTTATTCATACTTATGGCCCAGCTGGTCATGCACAGCCGCATGGGGGCTGACAGCTATGAGGTGGCAGACCGTTTCCTGCGACAGCTGCCCGGGGGACTGGGCATGACAAGTGCCGTATTTGGCGCTATTTTTGGTGCTGTATGCGGGGCCAGTACGGCAGGAACTGCCACCGTGGGACTGCTCTCCCTTCCTGAGATGATGAAACGGGGGTATCAGTCCGGCATTTCCGGTGCCATTGTGGCCTTTTCCGGCGCTCTGTCCATACTGATTCCCCCCAGTGTTATTTTGATTTTGTACGGAACCCTGGCCAATGAATCCATTGGCGCCCTTTTTGCGGGCGGCATTATTCCCGGACTGATGATGACGATTTTATCCCTTTTGTATATATACATCAGGGTTATCATAAATCCGTCCATTGCTCCAAGGGATGAGGTAAGATATACCTGGAAGGAAAAATTCAGTTCTCTTTGGAAGGTCTGGTCCCTGCTCTGCGTTGTGGTCCTGCTTCTTGGTACGATTTATACCGGTATTGCCACACCCACTGAGGCCAGCGCCATTGCCTGCCTTGCTGTTTTCTGCATTGCTTTTTTCAAAAAAATGCTGGATATGAAAACCATGAGGCGGGCGCTGATGCATACCGTCCGAACCACAGCCATGATCGGCTGGATAATCATTGGCGCCACTTCATTCGGTTATGTCATTATCTATTCCGGATGCGCTGCTGAGCTTACCGACTGGGTTGTTACCCTGCCGGTTCCAAGTACGGTTATTGTTATTATTCTTATGCTGGGGTTTCTTATTATGGGCATGTTTCTGGATCCGGCTGCCATTGTTATGATGACAACCCCGATTATACTGCCCATCCTGCTGGCCCTTGAAATCAACGTGCTCTGGTTCGGCGTTCTTATGGCCATAAACATGTGTGCCGGTAATATATCGCCGCCCATGGGACTGAACCTTTATATTGTAAAGGGACTGCTTCCCGACCAGATGAACCTTGGGAAGCTTTTCAAGGCAGCTGTTCCTTTTATGATACTTGACATTGTGGTTATTTTTCTTGTGATGGTGTTTCCGGGACTGGTGACCTGGCTGCCGGAACTGATAGTGTAAGTTCAAAATTAAAAAAGCCATTGGGTTCTATATGAAAGCCGTCAGCCATCAGTACTCAGCTAACAGCTTTCATGCTTCGTTGTGTCCGCGTCAGGACATGTGGGTTATATGAAACAGCCGTTTAAGAGCCCCAGCGGTGCCTGTCAGGAACATTGAGAATCAATGAAGATCAGATTCTTTCCGTCGTTCTCGTTCCTGACAGGTAACTGTTGGGGGCGGCACTCTGCTGCTGGCTGCGCGTCTTCGACCCATTTTTCGTTGTGATGCAGTGCATCATTGGTGTTAGTGGCGTATTCAGTACAGGGTGCAGGTGCAGAAAAGATTGCCCTGCATCCTCATCAGATAAAGGCTCAATGGCTGGATTTTGTTAATCTGCAGATTTTATTTTACTGTCATGACCGGGCAGGGCGCCTGAAGAATAACTATCTGCGCGGTTGACCCAAAGAGGAGTTTTCCTACCTTTGAGCGGCTTTTCACCCCGATTATAATTTCATCTATGGAATTTTCTTCGGCAAAGGAGACAAGATCTTCGCCTGCATCCATCCCGCGGATAAGGAGATGGGTGGTGGTTTTAATGCCGGCATTATCAACATAGGCCTTGGCTTTCTCAAGATTTTTTTCAGTTTCAATAATTTTTTTCTGATCAGATTTTTCACCTCCGGGCAGGGATGTGACAATAAAAATTTCTCCGTCAAATGCCTTTGCATGCTTAATCGCTATATTAATCAAATCTTTACCCACATTGGTTCCTTTGTATCCCACAAGAATTTTCATTCTTTGTCTCCTGCTGTTTAATTGTTGAAAAACCATAATTAAAAATTGTGTAATCGCCATGATCAAATTTTTGTGCCTGGTTTTGGGGAACAATAAAAATATTTGATCATCGAGTTAATAGGGACAATATGCGTTTTCTTTTCCTTTTTTTCAACAAATTTTCACAAAACACAGGAAAAAGTTCTGTTTACAAGTATCTGAACAGGTGATATCCCTTTTTATGTATGAAAGCCGTCAGCCGTCAGTACTCAGCTAAAAGCTAACAGCTAAAAGCTAACAGCTAAAAGCTTTCATGCTTCGCTGTGTCCGCCAGGACATGTGGGTTTATAAGAAACTTGAAACAAGATACAAGAAACAAGACACGGTACAATTCAAGTTTCATGGTTTGTTGTGATGCTGCGCATCATGGGGGTTATATAGTGTTTGAACGAAAACGCACCCATCTGCTGCGTTGTTGCAAAAATTTGCCAAATTATATAATCGGGCCTCATGTACCTGAGTACACTCCGGTTTCAAATTTTTTTGCGCCTTGCAGCTGGGCACTTTTTCGTTCAAACACGGGGTTTTCGTTCAGACACTATATAGAATAAGAGGGGGAAAAATGAAGGTTACCATTATTTACGATAATACCGCTTATAAATCTGAATTTACTGCAGACTGGGGATTTTC
The DNA here is from genome assembly GCA_046482845.1 of Desulfobacteraceae bacterium. Taxonomy (GTDB): domain Bacteria; phylum Desulfobacterota; class Desulfobacteria; order Desulfobacterales; family Desulfobacteraceae; genus DATFJZ01. Next base: position 4,578 of record JAWOEJ010000309.1, read on the forward strand.
CGCCCTTGTTGAAGCCCATGGAAAAACCATTCTCTTTGATACAGGGGCCAGCGGGAGGATTCTGCTTTCAAATATGAAAAAACTGGGAATTGATCCCAAAAAGATTGAGGATGTGTTTATTTCCCACGGGCATTTTGATCATACAGGCGGGCTTTCTGCTTTTCTGGATCTAAACCGTGAGGTTCGGGTCTGGCTTCCCTGTTCCATAAGGGGCGTTAAAATCGCAAAAGAGGTCATTGAGGTTGAAAACAGTCTGAAATTGTACAAAGGACTTTATTCCACAGGAGAGCTGGAAGGTATAGAGCAGTCCCTGTGCGTTGAAACCCAAAAAGGACTTGTCATTATAGCTGGATGCTCCCATCCGAGGATGGAGACGATTCTTGATACAGCATCGCAGTTCGGACGGGTTTATGCGATTATCGGCGGCTTACACGGGACAGAACCAAAGACCCTGGAAAATGTGGATCTGATCTGTGCAACCCATTGCACCCAGTACAAACAGGAACTTAAAGCCCTTTATCCGGAAAAATATATTGAAGGCGGCGTCGGCAGGATAATTGAAATCGAGGACCTATGATTATCAGAATTTTTGGTGCCGAGTCCCTGGGTGTGCGGGGGCTGTCCTGTTCAGTTGAACTTGAACGTCAAAAAATTTTCATTGATCCCGGCCTGGCCCTTGGCTGGTCCCGCCACGGTCTTCTGCCCCATCCCTTTCAGGTGGCTGTGGGGGCTGGAATCCGGGAAACCATCATTGAAGAATTAAAGACGGCTGATGATGTTGTGTTCAGCCATTTCCACGGTGATCACTGTCCGTTGAAACAGGCAAACCCCTATCAGCTGGACCTGAGCCGGGTCAAAAATTCATTGTCAGACTGCCGGATCTGGTCTAAGTCTTCTGAAAATTGCTCGCACACAGAGGAGAGCCGCAGAACCGACTTGATCGAAGCTGTAAACATGCCGTTTCTGAATACAGAAGGCACAAAAAACGGTGCCCTGGAGTTCTCCCGTCCGGTTTTCCATGGTCTGAAAAATGAAAAAAAAATACAGTGATCATGACCCGCATAGAAGACGGCGGACAGGTCTTTGTCCATGCCTCGGACATTCAGCTCCTTGAATCAGCGACAATTGAAACCATTCTGGACTGGAAACCCGATATTGTTCTGGTTTCAGGCCCGCCCCTGTATATTTTTTCTGCAACCGCTCTCGAGAAAAACAGTGAAAAAGCCTGGGAAAACGCATTAAAACTGTCAAAAAACATTGATACCCTGATTATTGACCATCATCTTTTAAGATCAGAACAGGGAATAAACTGGCATAAAAAATTAAAACAGGCAGCCGCCAATAAAATTTATTGCGCCGCAGATTTTATGAACCGCTCCCCTCTGTTTCTGGAAGCCTGGCGCGGTACCCTGTATGAGGGGCTTCCGGTTTCAGACAACTGGCATGATGATTACCACAACGCCTATCAGAAAGGTGAAGCTGATTTAACCTTGTACCGCATCAACGGGTGGCCGTTTTTAATCCGTAGGCATAAATTGTCTCCCTGCAGATGGTATGAGTGCTGCCCCATTAAAAGATATACCGAGAAAGGTGTTCTGGAACGGTACTGGGTGGAAAATTACTGCCTGGTGGACAACCGCAGCTGTGTCCGGTACCAGATGGAGGAAAAGGGGAAATTCCATCCAGACAATATGCTGCCAGACGGTACTATACGGGAATCTTTATGAGAACCCCGTATAGAACCGGCATGGCCGAGGGACAGGGATAACACCAGTCCTCCAGGGGCCCGGACCACCGCACCGACACCAACTGGAGCCCCAAGCTGGGCATACGGTTCAACCTGATCAAATGCGCAAATAAAAAGTCTGAAATTGTGGTTGATCAAATCCGAATCATTGGCAAACACCGTTTGTAAAAGAAAAGACCCATTATCTAATGTCACACCCGCTCAATTGCGAAAGCTCATTACCGATATGTATGGTGAATAATCATTTTTTTCCAGATCCCTAAACTCTATTTTTAATTGACATTCCAAAAATAAAGCCTATAATTATAGTCATAAATTAAACTATAAACAATAATTAATGGCATTATTATTTTGAAACGAAAGCCATCCATCTCAATCCGCAGGAACCTTAAAACCCTTGGCAAGGATCTTAAAAATGCCCGCCTGAGAAGGCGGTTAAAGATGACCACAATTGCAGAACGGGCAGGCATCAGCCGGGAGACTCTGGCAAAAATCCAGAAAGGAGACCCAGGAGTCAGCATGGGGGCGTATGCCATGGTGATCTTTGCCATCGGTCTGGGAACTGACTGGATGTCACTGGCTGATATAAAAAATGATCAAATGGGACAGATGATAGATGAAGACCGGATTCCCAAACGGGCCAGGGATAGAAAAGCCTGAAGAGAAAAAAATTAATAAGGGGCAATCCAATGGCACGACAGATAATTGTTTATATGGATCTAGCAGGAAAAACTCACTTGATTGGTCGACTATGTATTAATGAACGAAAAGGAGTTGAACGTGCCTCTCAAGATTTCTTAGAACCAATATTGATTTTTATAATAACGCAGCTTCCCTTGATCTTGCATATGAGGTTGCCGAAGAGTTCGGTTTAAAAAGCCGGCAGGCAAAAACAATTGCAAAAGAAGTGGCAAATTCTGTCAACCAGTGGGCCAAAGAAGCAGACCAATTTGGAGTAAAAAAACAAGAAAAAGAATTTATGAGTTCTGCTTTTGAACATGATAATTTAAAACAGGCATTATAGAGAACCGCCAACAGAAAGGAAAAACAAGCTTAAGGACACCTTCCAGGTCCTGATATGTATCTTTGAAAGGAACTGGTGTTAAATTTAAACGGTGGCAAAACGGGTCTGCCCCCGTTAACTATTCAAACAGGGCTTTATTCACCGGTTGACTGGGGGTGAAGCAGGTATTGGCGCACGTCAGGGTTGAGCAGGTCCATATTTTCATCTTTCATGCCCAGGGCAAGGATGTTGTTTTTGGAAAGAAAGCTGATGGAGTCGGGTTCAAGGTAAAGAGATGCAAATATCGGGATGATGGCTTTTCCGGCCGATTCCGGGAACCACAGGGGGATTTGCGGTATGAAATTTATGAAATCGTGGATATAAGAGGTTCTTGGAGTAGATTTGGTTTCCACAATGAAAAGGTAATCCCGGGTGTAGGCTACCACGTCAAATTCCCGCCTGCCATCTCCTGACGGGTTCTTTCTCCTGTTCCGTACATAGAAATTATCAAATTCCTCCACATTGAAATATTCACGGGCAATGCCCCTCAAAGATGGGGCCACAATATCCTCGACAATGGTACCCATCTTGTTGGCAAGTTCACCCCATTTTTTGTTCATCTTTTTTTGATCCGCCTGAAGACCATTTCTGAACTCACGCATTTCGTCTTTGAACTCATCCATTTCTTTTCTAAATTTTTCATCCCTTTCCTGGGTTTCTTTTTTAAACTTTTCATCCCTTTCCCAGGTTTCTTTTTTAAACTTTTTATCCATTTCCCGGGTTTCTGCTTTGAACATTTTGTTCTGTTCCCGGATTTCTGCTTTGAATCTTTCGTCCTGTTCCCGTAATTCAATGGAAAGGGCTGAAATGTTCTTTTCAAGCCGGGAAAGGCTGGTATTGGTCTGGACGATAAATTGACCCAGTACGGATTCAAGATATTCAAATTTTTCCTGAACAGCAAGTTCCATTTCGGCCTCCTCCGCAGTCTTTTGGTGTTTTTTTATCATATGCTGCCAATGTATGTATCCATACTACCGGAAGACAAGATTAATTGTCAACTATAATGGTGGTATAAGCCCGGGAAAGGCATAAAGGGTTTTTGTGAAAAATTATTTCATCAACACTAACGGGCCGGGAAGTTTGCATTGTCAAAATTCAAATTTCACCCCGCCGGTGTAAATCGTACCCGGCGCAATACCCTCATTGTCTACACTGTCAAAAATATTTTCCACATTCAGATAGGCGGTGGCGCGGTCAAAAAATCGCCGGGAAACCGAAAGATCTAAACTCCAGAAATCATCTTTGGCCTGAGTGGTTTCATCCACACTGTAATACTTGTCCAGATACCGGTTCCAGATCACGGTGGCATTGATAAATTTCGGGTTCTGATAGGTAGCGCCCACATGGAATTTATGTCTGGGGTCATTGGTCAGGTAGAGGCCCTCTTCAAAGGGGTCTGCATCATTTTTTGTAATTTCTGAAACATTCCACGTGTAATTTCCGAAAATCATCAGGAAGGATGTCGGATACCAGTTCAGCTCTGTTTCAATGCCGTACATTTCAACTTCGCTGATATTGTCAAGCACATATTCCTTATAGGTGCTGCCTTTTTTTTCATAGGTTCTGGTTGTCCGGGTGCCAATGTAGTCATCTGCATAAGACTGATAATAGGTGATGCTTCCCCGTAGATTGTTCATAAATACCCGTTCCACACCGAGATCCCAGGCCCATATTTCTTCGGGATCCAGGTCCGGGTTGGCTTCCCGGTAATATGTGCCGCCGCGCCGTACATGGACCTTGAAAAGCTCAAACAGGCTGGGGGCGCGGAATCCTTTGCCGGCGGACGCCCGCAGGACGGTCCGGTTATCCGGATGAAAGGTAAGACCGATTTTCGGTGAAAAACTGTTGTTTGAAGCGTCATCATATGATCTGTCATAGGATTCTTTGCCGCCACTGGGGCTGCTGTCCCAGTTTTTTCCATCTGTGGTTTCCATCCAGTCATAGCGCGCGCCCAGGTTGATGACCAGCCGCTCTTCCAGGAATTTCATGTCTGCATTGAAAAACGGTGAAACAAACCGCTGGGTACCCTCTGCCCCTTCGTCACGGACGCTGCCGATGTAGTTATTGTCGTAATCCCAGGAAATTTCCCTGTACGTGGTGCCCACTGTCAGCACCGCTGATTTTCCCAAAGGCAGTGACCCCTGGAGGTCCAGGCCCCAGTTTTCAGACGGGGCCTCTTCATACCGGAAAAGCGTGGCAAATTTGTCCTTGGCGGTATCCTGATAAGCGGTTTTATCTGCCTGATTGTAATAGGCCAGAGCCTTTAAGTCGAATCCCGCATCGGTGGTCCGGGAATAATTCACGGCATACTGGCCGAGTTGCAGCTCATCATAAAAAAATTCCCGGCCCTTGCCGCTTTCATGATCATAATACAATCCCGAAACCGTCAGGCTGGATTTATCATCCAGATCATATCCCACCTTGCCCATCACTTTGCCGACCTCTCGGTGGCGCTTGGTGTTATACGGCTCTGGATGTTCCATCATGTAAAACCCGTCGGACTCCTCATACCCGCCGGCAACCAGAATACCCAGATCATCACTCTTTTGGCTGTGAAACCCTTGCCCGGCCCAGGTATCTGATGTGCCGGCTTCGGCCTTTACGGAGGTTTTGCGCTGCGTTTTTGGTGTTTTGGTGATAATATGAATCACCCCGCCGATGCCCTCTGAGCCGTACATGGCCGAGGACGGCCCCCGCACCACCTCGATGCGCTCAATGGCCTCCTTGGGAATATGTCCCCAGGCCACCCATGCAATGGAATTATTGAAATTGTCATTCTGGGGGACCCCGTCCACCAGGAGCAGTACGCGGTTTCCGCCGACCCCGCGCACGGTGATCGGGTTGGAAATGCCGCTGGTCTGGGTGCCGTAATGCCGGGTGTTGTAGACACCTGGCAGGGCACGGATAATATCCTCCACCCGCTCAAAGGGCGAGGCCATGATCTGCTCGCTGGACAGCACTGTGACGCTCTGGGCCACATCCTGGACAGCCACTTCATTCCGGCTGGTGGATATCACGATATCATCGAGTTTATAAATTTTTTTTTCAGTTTCTTCAGCTGCGGAACCGGCAGGGATAACCCATCCTGCCAGAATAAGAACCGATAAAAAATACAGCCAGCCCGCCAGAGCGTGACATCCCGTGTCTGATTTCAAGCCAACCCGTTTTTTTTTCATACTTTTCATGTAAACAGCTCCTTGTTAATTTATGATTTCTAAGGGTATTCCCTTTTTTTCCCAAAAAAATAAAAAAGCCACGAAGGCATACGGATCACTGTCCGCAAATGCCTTCGTGGCTTTTATTATATTTTTATCCTGGACCAGAATGCGGTCCGATATCCCTTATATCTTATCCTGCTGGGCCGAATATGGCCTGAAAAAGACTTCTGTCTTAAATTAAGTGTTTTTTCCATAATATAGGAAATGGGTTTTGTCAATAGAAATATAAAAAACGTCTAAGTGTTTCTGCTGTGAAAAAAAAACAAAATTTATGTTTTACTTTAATCATCGCGTAAAAATTTAACAATTTAATTTCAGTGAAGAAAAAATATATTGACAATTATATATATATATCGTTATATTGCAATTTATAAAAATTAAAGGGGAGGGATATATGAAGCCGTTCTTAAATGTTATGAAAGCCCTTTCAGACCCCAGCCGGGTCAAAATTATGAAAATGCTTCAGCATCGTGATATGTGTGTGTGTGAAATTCAGACCGCCCTGGAATCTGCCCAGTCTACCGCCAGCAAACACCTACAGATTTTGGAAAATGCAGGATTAATAATATCAAAAAAAGATGGATTGTGGGTAAATTACAGTCTCGCGGACGGGAGAGAAAGCCCCTATGCCGCCATATTGATCGGCAGTCTAAGACATTGGCTGGACAGTGATCCGGACATTCAGTCCTTGTTGGCGAAGTTGCCGGATATCAACAGAGAAAATATTTGCAGACGCTAATTTGCGTTTCCATTAAATCTTTATAAGGAGATCAGCCTTTTTCCCTGCCAGGCGTTGAAAAATCAAGCTGTTTGAGGACCGCAGGCCGCAGTGCCGCGGATTTTTAGCCTGGCGGGGAACGAGTCCTCCGTCGTTTTTGTTCCTGACAGGCAACCGTTGGGGGCGAACTATTTAAAAAAAAATTTGATGATCGACTGGAAGGTAAAAAAGTATGTCTTTACAAACCCGTAAGAACTGTAAACAAATAGTTTTTTTCTGGAAAAAGAAGATTTATGCGGGACGTCGGCATTCAGTGAGATGATCATGATGAAGGACAGGGATAAGTTCTGGTGGTGCTGGCCAACTGGGCCACCACCTGGTTTTACCTCATGGGCGGCGGGTTATTTGACTCCTGATTAAACAAATAAGGATATTAAAAATGAAGGAAAAAACAAAATTGTTCTGGCTGGTTTTTTTGTTTCTCGGTGCCTATTTTATTCCTTGGGCCGACCCAAAGGTCCGTCAGGCTGGATTCGAAGCGTTCATGATGCTTCAGGAATACGCCCGGGAGCATGTACTGACCTGTCTGATTCCGGCGTTTTTCATTGCCGGAGCCATTGCCGTGTTTGTGTCCCAGGCCGCAGTGCTGAAATATTTCGGGGCCTAGGCCAGAAAAGTGCTGGCCTATTCCGTGGCATCGGTGTCCGGCACCGTCCTGGCGGTCTGCTCCTGCACGGTGCTGCCGCTGTTTGCAGGCATTTATACAAGAGGTGCGGGTATCGGACCGGCCACAGCCTTTAAAACAAAATTATTCAACATCTTAGATATAAAAGGGCAAAAATGAAAATTCGAAAAATTGTATCCTTGACGTCAGCGCTATCCTTTATTGTAACTTTGTTAACCAGCGTTGTTCTTTATATCGTTCCCCAGGGTCGAATCGCTTATTGGGCAGACTGGCGGCTCTGGGGGCTTTCAAAGGAACAATGGGGCGGCATTCATATCAATGTGGGGATCCTCTTTATCATCGGATTGGGCTTTCATATTTACTACAACTGGAACCCCATGATGGCCTACCTTAAAGGCAAAACCAGGCATTTAAAAATCTTCACCAAAGAGTTTAATGTTGCTATGGTCATAACCCTGTTGTTCGTACTGGGCACATATGCTGAAGTACCTCCGTTTTCCAGCATTTTGAACATAAGTGATGGAATAAAAGATGCGTATGCCCAAAAACATGGGGAGCCACCCTATGGTCATGCAGAACTCTCTTCTTTGAAGACCTTTTCAAAAAAAACAGGAATTGATGTGGCCGAGGCCTTAAGCCGGCTTGAGAAAAAGGGATATCAAGTCCAGGGGGCGGACCAGACGTTGCTGGATATAAGCAAGCTCAATAAAACTTCCCCCCAGCTGGTTTACCTGGCAATACAACCCAAAGTGGGCACTTTGGCTGTCCACCAGGTCGGGGAAGCAAAGCCCCTGCCGGATTCACCTCCTCCCGGAACAGGAAACATGACGCTTGCAGATCTTTGCAGCCACTACAATCTCAACATTAAAACCATCAAAAGTATCCTTGCAGCCTCAGGAATTACGGCCAAAGAAAATTTAACTTTAAAAAAAATTGCGGAACAAAATAAAATGGGTCCAAGTGACGTATACAAAAAAATAAAGGCCGCGCCATTGGACCAATGATTTGTAGATACGGGTTAAATAAATCAGGTCATCGCCAGGCAGATGCACAATAAAAAAACAAAAGGAGTACAAAATGGAAACTGTTCTTAAAAATTTTACATTTGAGTTTTTCGGCAAAGGCAAGCACAAAACATCTGCTGCTGCATTTTTTCAGATGGAGGAAGCGGTTCTCTTAGATGTCCGATCCAATGAGGAGGCCGCATCTCTTCCCATTGGGCTGGGACATCATTCAAACATAGAGACTCTGGCTATACCCATCAATGAGATCCCCGAACGGCTGCCGGAAATACCCAAAGACAAGCCTATTGGTGTTTTCTGCCCGTCCAATGTCCGGTCTGCCATTGTCTACACCTTTCTGTTCACCAAAGGATTTAAGGATGTCCGGATTATAGACGGTGGATATGCGGCCCTTACCCAGGAATGCATGCCGGGAAAAATTCTTCAGGCCGTCCAGGCGGCTGACTACCTGAAAGAGTAGGCAGCCCATGGGTAACCTGTTTTTTATCAGTATTCTCATTTTTGCCGTGGCTGTCTTGATGACCATGGTGGGCAAGGGCGGAGGCAATTTTTATGTTGTGATTCTGGCCATGGTGGGAATTCCCATGCACCAGGCGGCAACAACCGGGCAGTTCATTCTTTTTGCGGCTTCCGTTGCGGCAATGATTATTTTTCAAAAAAATAAATCCCTATCCTGGACCCTGGCCTTGCTGATAGGCGGAATTACGGCGGTTTCCGCCCTTGCCGGCGGATATTTTTCCCATTATTTCACCGGGTTTTCATTGAAACTGATTTTTGCCTTCATGCTGTTCGTCGCCGGGGCGGTCATGCTGATTCCGGTGGGGAAAAATCCGGACACCTCATTTGGCAAACAGTCAGGGAAATTGGCTCTTACCATTTCAGGGCGCAGGTACCGCATCAATCTGTGGATCATGGTGCCCGTATCCGTGCTTACCGGTTTCGGGTCCGGTATGGTCGGGGTCTCAGGAGGATCGTTCCTGGTTCCGCTCATGGTCCTGTCCTGCGGCATCCCCATGCAGATTGCTGTCGGCACGGCATCCACACTGATCGCAGTCACGGCATTCATGGGATTTGTTGGCCATGCCGTTCAGGGTGATTTCAACCCGGGATGGGCACTCCCTCTGGCCGTTATCACCATTGCCGGGGGTGTCATCGGTGGAAAATTCGCCCTGAAAACGAAACCCAAACATCTAAAAAAACTGTTTGCATATACCAACTGGCTGGCGGCCGGTTTTATGGTGGTAAATGCATTCAACTGAGATGCATCTTAAATTATGGAGGAAAAAAATGTCTGACGACTGCTGTTGTTCAAACAACAATACAATGATACTGGCCTGTTCCGGCGGCTCCAATGTGGGGCAGCTGTCCAACCAGGCCGCCATTGACCTGACTCAGGAAGGCTTTGGCAAAATGTTTTGCCTGGCTGGTATCGGCGGCTCCTTGAGTGGATTTGTCCAGTCGGCAAAGGATGTGGGCAACCTGGTGGTGATTGACGGCTGCCAGGTGGGCTGCGCAAAGGCCATTCTTGAAAAGAACGGAATTGAAAATAAGAATTACACGGTCATCACTGATCTTGGCATCGAGAAAAACAAGGACTTCAACCTGAAGGCCGAAGACCTTGAGACGGTGAAAACAAAGATAAAATCCAGCAGAATCATCTAAAAGGACCCATTATGCTCAAGTTCCACAACAGATTTGTTTTTTCGGCGCTCTTCTTTGTTTTGCTTTTTACATCACTTGTATGGGCACAGGATTTTTCCGGGATTCCGGAAAAAGAGAAAGTCACCATGGTAGATCTTGGGGCGAAAAAGTGCATCCCCTGCAAGAGGATGGCACCGATTATGGAAAAGCTTGAAAAGGCCTATGAAGGCAAGGCGCAAATCGTTTTCATAGATGTATGGGAAAACCGGGACCAGGCCCCCCGGTTCAACATCAGGGCCATTCCCACCCAGATATTCTTTAATGAAAAAGGGGAAGAAGTATACCGGCATGAGGGGTTCCTGGATGAAAAATCCATTGTCGAGCAGTTGACCCGGATGGGTGTCGAAAAACCGGATTTGAAAAACAAAGGATAACCCGATGCTGGACCCTATATTTTTAACCGTCAACCAATGGATGACCGGCGGGATTGCAATTGCCGCTGCCGGGTGCTTTTTATGGGGGGTGATCAGTGTGCTTTTCAGCCCCTGCCATCTGGGGTCCATCCCTTTGATCGTTGGATATGTGGGGGGGCAGGAAAAAATGGTTCTGCCCCGGCAGGCCGGTATATATTCCATGCTTTTCACCGCCGGGCTTTTCATCACCATTGCCTTGATCAGCGTCATTTGCGCCCTGCTTGGAAGAATGCTGGGGGATGTGGGAACTTACTGGCAGATCCTGATCGGCATCATACTGATCTGGGTTGCCCTTGGGATGCTGGGGGTTGAGAAGTGTTCCATGTCCGGCAGTCTTCTGTACCGGCTGAACCTTAAAGGCAAATTTGGCGCATTTGCCTTAGGACTTGCCTACGGCGTGCTGTCCGGTTCGTGCACATTCGGCTTTATCGCCCCGATCCTGGCCATCATCACGGTTCAGCAAAAGGTGGCCGCAGGGGTCATACTAATACTTCTTTTTGCCCTGGGGCATTGTCTGCCCATTGTCATTGCAGGCAGCTCAACCGCTGCCGTGAAAAAACTGCTGGAAAACAGCAATTGGAACGGGGCCGGCGTCTGGTTCAGAAAACTTGCCGGCACAACCATTGTGATTTTAGGGGGATATTTCATACTAACCCCTTTTCTGAATTGATTGACCCGTCATAAACCAGAGAGGACAGACTTATGCTTTTACAGGATTACCAGCTTGAAATATTTAATTCTAAATGTCAGCCGGGTGCCAAAGGCGTTCATTGCTTTGCCCATTTGGACCATGATGTCAGTGGGGCTTTGCCTTATCTGAATGCAGTCCTCGGAGGATTTGAATATTTCCAGAATCCGCCGGCGGTGACCTTCCGAGTCCAGGGAAAACTCATCACGGTACATGGGGACAAAATTGCAGTAAATGCCCTTAAAGACGAGGCTGAAGCCCGGAAGATCGTTGAATGGATGAAAAATGAGATCAACGATGCATGGGATAACCGGGAAAAGATAGCCCCCAGCACCGCCGGGATGCCAAGGCCGGGTATCATTGAAATCCTGAAACTGCTGCCCAGGACCAACTGCCGGGAGTGCGGTCAACCCACCTGCATGGTTTTTGCCACAATGGTGGCCCAAGGGGCAAAGGGCGCGGAAAACTGTCCGCAGATTGACGCTGAAAACGCAAAAAAACTGACCCGCTATATGAGCCAGTTTAAACTGGATCTCTAACTTCAGAATGGAAGGCGGCATGCGAGTTCTTCCCCTTTTGATCCCGCCATTGAAGGAAATATTGTTTCTCATGCATTTGCTCTCAAAAACACTGGCACTGCTACGTTGGAAATACTGAAAAATTATTTGTTGATCATCGATCACAATCGGGGCATATAGATTTTTACAATCCATTATTCAAGGCGCGGTTTCTGATCTTCCGCATATTTGCCGTTTTTAGAATACGTCTAACCCGACGGATAATATCCTCTACCCGCTCAAAGGGCGGGGCCATGATCTGTTCGCCGGACAGCACTGCGTAAAAAATTTAACAATTTAATCTCAGTGAAGAAAAAATATATTGACAATTATATATTATATCGTTATATTGCAATTTATAAAATCATAGGAGGATATATGAAGCCGTTCTTAAATGTTATGAAAGCCCTTTCAGATCCCAGCCGGGTCAAAATTATGAAAATGCTTCAGCATCGTGAGCTGTGTGTGTGTGAAATTAAAACCGCTCTGAATTCTGCCCAGTCTACCGCCAGCAAACACCTTCAGATTTTGGAAAATGCAGGATTAATAATATCAAAAAAGGATGGATTGTGGGTAAATTACAGTCTCTCAGATGGCAGAGAAAGCCCCTATGCCGCCATATTGATCGGCAGTCTAAGACATTGGCTGGACAGTGATCCGGAAATTCAGTCCTTGTTGGCGAAGTTGCCGGATATCAACAGAGAAAAAATTTGCAGACGCTAATTTGCGTTTCTTTTAATTCGTTCCTGAAAGGCAACCGCTGGGGGCGGTATTATTTAAAAAACTTGATGATCGAGGGGAAGGTAAAAAAGTATGTCTTTACAAACCCGTAAGAACTGGAAACAAATAATTTTATTCTGGTTTGGCTGTCTGAGTGTTGTCTTGATTATCAGTGCCTTTACCAGGTTGTGGGTGCTGACCGCCATACCCGTTGGGTTCTTGTTTGGTTTTTTTCTGGAAAAAGCAGATTTATGCGGGTCGTCGGCATTCAGTGAGATGATCATGATGAAGGACAGGGATAAGTTCTGGGGGCTGTGCACAGTGATTGTTGTCAGCATGATTGGCTTTGCCCTTTTGTCGGCCCTGGGATGGGTCAAGCATTGAAAGTGTTTTCCGTCGCAAACGGCGGGTTGATCAGGAACACCATCTTCCGCCCCTCCTGGAGCGCACGCATCAGGCCCGCCGGGAACTCCGGGGCGAACAGGTCCTGGCCCGGGAGCGGGTCGTTCAGGAAGTCGAACTGGAACGCCTCGCCATTCGGGTTGTAGCCCATCTGCTGTATGGTCCGCACGTCGTCCTCATACAGGGTGGAGA
>JAWOEJ010000370.1:0-5852 GCA_046482845.1 Desulfobacteraceae bacterium
ATCTACTGAATGAACTGGACAAGCTTTGCAGAAAAATCACATCGTTTCAAAAATCATTAACAAGATAAAACGTGCGCTCTGGCATATTACCCTATGCGCCATACACGCACTCGTCTGGCAGTTTCCGCACCTTGAAAAGATGGATTTAAAGACAGGGCCCGGTTCAGAAATAACCGGGCCTTTTCATATTCTTTGAGGTGGTACAGGGTCATGCCGTAATGGAAACAGGCCAGGGCACTGAACATATTCCCCCTGACCAGGCAGTTTCCTCCTTTTATGGTTTGAGATATGAAAAGAATTGTCCCGCCCGGAAACTCTTCATCAAATATCTTTGATTATCGGGAGATGAAAGGTTGACAATTCAACAAGATAAAAAATATCCGGTCAACTCGCCGTTCACTGTAAAATATACTTGACAGTGGGTAACCCAGCAAATTACATTAATGTGTATGATAAAATCATTCAAGAATAAGGGATTGAAATTTTTTTATACAGGGAGCAAAAGAGGAATATTACCAAATCAAACAATCAGGCTTGAAAGAATTCTGAATCGATTGAATGCAGCATTGGGCTAAGAACAATCAAATAAGCATGATATTTATAGAATAAAGCAATATGACATGAAAGTACCTAATGCTGATCATGCGATAGCAGATATCAAGAAGCTACAAGAATACAGTCTCAACAGACAACACAGGACAGGCAAGAATAAAGCACGAGTATTTGCATCTGCATTAGGAATAACGATAGATGATGCCGTAGCATTACGCAAAATCCTACTCAGAGTCATCCAGGAATATGATGCGGAACTTGGATTAAAAGATAGCTATGGACAACGGTATCAAGTAGATTTTCCATTAGAATGGCATGGAGGGCGAGCGATGGTTCGCAGTGCGTGGATCATTGAACCTGAAGTGCCATATCCAAGATTAACCAGTTGTTATGTATTAGAAAAATAATGAGGTGTAATGATGAAAGAAAATATAAAGCTATTTGATGTGGTTGCATTGACAGTTGATTTACCCGAACACAATTTGAAGCGGGGATATGTAGGAACCGTGGTAGAGAGTCTTTCAAATGGTTTTGCTTTTGAAGTGGAATTTAGTGATAGTCAGGGACGTTCATACGCTTCGCTTGGTTTAAAGGGGGAACAACTCATGGTACTGCACTATGATCCTTTTCTGGAAAACCAGGCAATCTCGGCATAAAACATACAAAATACCGGCATTAATTCAGCACCCGTCTGGCAGTTTCCGCACCTTGAAAAGATGGATTTAAAGACAGGGCCCGGTTCAGAAATGACCGGGCCTTTTCATATTCTTTGAGGTGGTACAGGGTCATGCCGTAATGGAAACAGGCCAGGGCATTGTCCGGATACAGGGAGAGGCTTTCTTCCAGTTCTGACCGGGCCGACAGGTAATTGCCCTTGAGATAGTAAATCCATCCCAGGGTATCCAGAACATTGGGGTTTTTCGGCATGTGCACCCTGGCCATGGATGCCAGTCTCAGGGCTTCATCCAGGCTTCCCAAATCCCCGGAGAGAATAAAGGCCAGGTTGTTGGCGGCATTGGCATTATCCGGGTCAATCTCCAGGACCTTGCGGTAATACGCTTCTGCCATGTCATACCGGCGGGCAGCATCGTGGATGAACCCAATGGACATGAGGGCCTGAACATGGCTGGGATCAAGAATTTCCACTGCCTTATAGTGATCAAGGGCCCTTTGGGTTTTTCTGCTGCGGAGGCAGAGGCCGGCGGCATTGAGTCTGGCTTTAACATAGTCAGGATTTTGCGCAACAGCGGCTTCAAAATGGGTCAGGGCGGTCTCCATATCGCCCCGGGCCATAGAGATTTCCCCTTTTAGATTTTCAAAAAACGCCCCGGCTCCGGAATCGCTTTCATTGGACAAAAGGGTTACCATGTCCATGGCAGCATCGTATTTTTTGTCTGCCACATAAATATCCGCCATCATTTTTATCAGCCCCAGCTGATTTGGTGCTTTTTCCCGGGCTCTGCTGAGCAGGTCCAGGGCCTGGTCTTTTTTCCCCATGGCCCGGCTCAGGGCCCCGAGGCGGACGTAGGTGGGAATATGATCTGGATTTTTGGATGCCATTTGGGTGAGAAGTTCTTCAGCTGCTGCAAAATTACCCTCCAGAATATAAACCGCTGCCTGCAGGGTGAGGAGCTTAAGGTTGAAAGACTGGTATTTAAGTATTTCTGTGATCTGCTCTCTGGCTTTTCCAGCTTCCTTTTCCATGAGAAAAATTTCAACCAGGCGGATGCGGGCCGGGGTAAGGGACGGCTCAAGGGCTGCTGCCGCCATCAGACTGGCCTTGACCTGATCGGTTTCAAAGGCCTGGGGATCATCCAGCATACCAGCAGCTGCCCGGAAAATCTTCTGGTTGGACATTTCCGCGGCCCCGCCGGCTTCAATGCACAAGGCTCTGAGAAAATACGCCCTGGCAAGCAATTCTTTTTTTTTTAACGGGGCATCAAGGGTGATGGCGGTATCAATATATTCCAGGGCCCGTTTGTAATTTTTTTGTGCCATGAACACCCGGCCCTGCTCAAAAAGGGCATCCACAAAGGTGTCATCCATCTTAAGTACCCGGTGCAGAGCGGCCTGGGCCTCCTGGACCATCCCAAAGTGCAGATATATTCTACCGGCTTCGGTGAGCACGTCCAGGGATTCCTTTTCAAGGGATACGGCCTGCTTCATTTCAGCCAGGGCCGCGTCCTTCATGTCCTGCCTGGCATAAAACCTGGCAAGGCCGATTTTCACAGAAACATCAAAAGGCGCCGCCTGCACTGCTTTTTCATACACCTGGGCTGCCTTGTCCATCTGGTTCTGAAGTTCGTAAAACCTTGCCAGGTCCATGTGTTTTCGCCCTTCTTCTCCAGGGGTTTTAACAATGGCGATCAGCAGGGCCTCAGCCTTTTCAGGTTTTTCAAGGGAGATGTAAAGATCAGCCAGGTTCAGACAGGCCTGCCTGGAGGAGGGATCAACGGCAACAGCCTTTTTCAGAGCAGCTTCCATGTTTATAATATCGTTCTGCTGAGAATAGATTTCTGCCAGCCTGAGCTGAATATCAATATTTTCACTGTCAGCCGCCTCAGCCTTCTGCAGGGTGTCAACAGCGGCATCCAGGTCCCGTTCCTTGACCTGAATCTCGGCCATGATCAGAAATCCCGGAATAAAATAAGGGTCAATCTTAAACAAATTTTCAACATGGGTGCGGGCCTCAAGGAGTTCGCCGCGGTGCAGACAGATCTGGGCCATGCGCCGGTGGGGAAGCACATTCATGGCATTGGCTTCTGCTGCCAGCGTATAGTAGCGCATGGCTGTTTCAAACTGATTTAATACCGTGTACACCTCTGCCAGTTCAAAAAGCGCCACCTCATTGCCGGGCTCCTCCTGAAGGGCATTGCGGTATTCAATCACTGCGGATTCATATTTATCTTTGCTCATCAATTCCCTGGCGCTTTCAATATAGTGCATGGCCTTTGTCTGATCCCCTGACGGGCAGGCCGTCAGGACAAGGCAGCAACTTAACAGCAGCGCTGTTTTAAGACGGATAATGGTCATAAATATATCTCCTGAAAAAAGGGTTCTGCCTGAAAAAAGTTTAGATTAAAAAACCGGTTCTGCCTGGGAAAAAAGCGCAGCCAGAAAAAAGCGCTGCATGTAAAAACGTAGTCTGATGCCTGATCCTTGTGTCAAACTTATAATATCGGCTTTTTCAGGTCAAGTTATTTGATGGGCAGCCCAAAGAATCAAGTCAATTGATACACGCTGATCTAATAATACACGATGATCAATTTTTTTGATTATTGCGGTCTTGATCTTTCTTAACCTTGAGATTTTCCGGCCCTGATCTCTTTTAATCTTGTCTCTTTCACTCGGTTATCAAGTTTCAATCTTGTCTCTTTCAACCTTGATCTCTTTTGGAATAGATCTCTTTTGGGCTTGATCTTTTTATATTTTGACATTTTAATGGATTCATATTAAATTTATAACTTGATTATCAAGTTTTTTATTTGCAACACCCGGTTAAAAACCCCCAATAGTTGCCTGTCAGGAACATGGAGAACCAAAGGTGAACAGACTTTCTCGTTTCTGGCAGGCAACCGTTGGGGACGGCGCTATTCAAAACCTTGATGATCGAGTATAAATCATTTTTTTCCAGACAAACCCATTTTCCGACACACAGCTCTAAAAACCAGGAATATTTGCATAATGTGAATCACTTGAACACCGGCCCATCTGCCAGGATCGTTTTCAATGGCACAGCCCGGTTTCAGAGGAGGTTGACGTGCATTCCTCAGGATCAAGCACAAGCCTGTCCTTTTCTGTAAAGATGACACGGCCTGATCTCCAGAATGTTTATCCGAGAAAACGGCTCTTCACCCGGATTTCACAACATATCAGCCAGTCCGCGGTGTGGATATGCGGGCCTGCGGGATGCGGGAAAACCACCCTGGTCAACAGCTATCTAAAGGGAAAAAACCTCCCCTGCCTGTGGTATGATGTAGATGAACAGGATTCTGACATATCTTCATTTTTTTATTCCTTTGGCAGGGCTGCCCAGCAGCTGGCTTTGGAAAAAAGAGAACCGCTTCCCCTGCTGACCCGGGAATATTTCCACGGCCTGGATGTGTTTACCCGGAATTATTTCAATCTGCTGTGTAAAATCTTACCTTCCCCCTTTGCCGTTGTCCTGGACAGCTTTCAGGAAGCCGGAGAAGACAGTATTACAAATGACATCCTGGGCCATGCCATAGACATTCTGATTTTAAACAACATTTATTTTTTCATCTGCAGCCGGACCCATCCCCCGCAGCATTTGATCCGGGAAAGGGCCAGGGGCAGACTGGAGGTAATGGGATGGAACCAGCTTAAACTCAACTGCGAAGAAACAGAAAAAATCATCTGCTGCACAACAGGAAAGGCCTTTCCTGAATCTGCGGTTCTTGACCTTTACCAGAAAACAGACGGGTGGATTTCAGGACTTCTTCTTTTATTGAAAAAAGGAAATTCTGAAGATATCAGCCCCCATATGCTGAGCCTGAAAACACCTGAGGAAATTTTTGACTATATAGGCACTATGATTTTCAGAGATCTGTCCGTTGAATGTCAGCACATACTGATGAATTTGAGTTATCTGGGCAGAATTTCCAAAAATTCACTTAAAAAATACAATAATAAACAGACAAAAGATCTCCTTGACAGGCTTGTCAGGAAAAATGCCTTTACATACAAAAGCATAACTGATCCAGTGGAATACTTTTTTCATCCGCTTTTTCTTGAGTTTCTACAGAAACAGGCCAGGCAGACGTTATCCCCCCTGGCTCACAGGGCACTTTTAATCAAAAGCGCCGCCCTTCTTGAAGAAGAAGGAAAAAAGGAAGACGCAGTCAGCCTCTGCATAAAAGCTGAAAATTTTTCTAAAGCAGCTGATCTTGTCATAGAACTGGCACCCCGGCTTTTTGACCAGTTCCGTATCATGACCCTGGAAAAATGGATCACAGCCCTTCCAGATCAAATACATCAAAAAACACCCTGGCTGCTTTTCTGGCGCGGGGCCTGTCAGATGCCTTTTTCACCTGAATCTGCTGGATTGTTTTTCAAAAAGGCCCTGGCCGGTTTTGAAAAAAGCAACACCTCTGAAGGATGTTTCATGGCTGTCAGCGGCATTCTCGATTCCATCACCTACCAGTTTAATGTGTTTCAGGAGATTGATCCCTGGATGGATTTACATGGGACAACCGGGAAATGATCTTTTTGTGCACCCGGGCCCTCAAGCAGAATATAGAGGTGCCCTATGTCCAGACACTGATCCGGGAAACAGGTCT
>JAWOEJ010000183.1:0-2797 GCA_046482845.1 Desulfobacteraceae bacterium
TGCGGCCCCGGGTATATTCAGGAGTTTCAACGGTGGAACGAAAAAGCACGCCGCTGTTTCGGGGAATTTATTGGAAAAAACGGAAACTACAGAGAAGAGTGGCTGCGCCAGTACAGCTATGCGGTTTACGCTTTTCTGGATGCAAAACAGTTTTGCCAGGCCGAAAATGCCCTGCTGGCGTACCTTGAAACGGAATCCCTTGATAAGATGGAAATAAAAAGCCGTTCATTTTCTCCCTGGCAGCACGCCGCCCTTGCAAGGTACTTCGCCGATGTCAATGCAGGAAAAACGGCAGTTGACTATCTTATGAAACAATATTCCAGGGAAACCCCTGATTTCCCCGAGTGCCACCCCTGGCAGCTCTGGTGCTGTAACGGTGCCAGAACGGCCCTTGCTGCCGGCCAGGACAGCCTGGCAGAAACCCTTCTGGAACAAAGCCTTGAAATCTGCCTGTCGGATAATATGGGAGCAACGGTTCGGGTAATGGCCCTCCTGCCCCTTTATGAAATGTGGAAACACAAAAAACCCTTTTTTACCCGGTTCAACCGAGCATTGGAAAAAGAGATTTTAAAAACAGCCGTTGGGCTGAATCCAGACCATTTCGCCCTGGTGAAGAGTGCCGATTCCATGGCAGATTTGTTTACAGACAAAGCCTTCTCCATTGAAAGCCTCTTTCCCTTTTCCTATCGATAATCCAGTATTTGAAAATTTCTTACCGTGATTTTCAAGAAAATATTTCAGTGTATTTTTAAGCTCTACGCCCAGCCTCCCCCTGAATCTGCCTGCAAACTGACCGCACCCGAGTCCAGGAACGGTTATGAATGACATCTTGCCTCTGGTTTCTGCAGCCTCGTTAGCATACATGAATGCAGGCAGCAGTCTCCTTTCATAAAGCCGGTAATATGTTTCCCATGATACAGAATCTCTGGCTGATTATAAAAGGCGTGTTCATAAATTGTTCGAAACCGCTAACATCAAGATAGATTCTGTCGTCTCTGATTTTTTTGGTGTTACAAACTACTCAAGACAACACTATCAAAAGAACAAGTCCTACAGGCACATTTACCACCAACATTCTGCTTTTAGTTCGGTTTGGTGCTGAGCAATTCTTTGGTAAATTTTATCTCCACTGACAAGAGTACAGCCTTCGTGAATAGCAACACTGGCAAGCATCATGTCCACATTAAACTTTTTTATATTCTCTCGGCTGATATTCTCTTTTTGTTTTAGAATACGTTTTGCCTTGCCATACCACCAGGCCATTTCCGCTTTGATCGGCAAACTTAACAAATTAGGAGTATTTAAAATAGTATCGATAGTCTCTCGAATCTTATTGGCTTTCATTGTATCCGTTGCATTAGCAAAGCTGTATTCCAATTCAAAAACAGATAATACGGAAAAGCACAATATATCTTCATCAGCAAGCTGTTCTAATTTGCCCATAAAAATCTCATGCTCTGCTCGCTGATTATCACACAGAAAAGTCAAGGAATCAGTATCTAAGAGATATTTCATCATGATTCTTCATTATCATGTTTAAAGGAAAAGTCTTCTCTAAATTTCTTAGACTGCTCTAAAACAAAATCTCCTGCTCCACTAAGCGGACTTTTTTGCCTCATTTCATCAGCAAATCTTTTCCATTTACCCCCAACTTTTTGCCTGGGTACTTCCGACTTAACTTCCAAAATAATTTTAAAGGTAGCATTGGGATTTTGTTTGGTTTTTTTGAGCCAAGGTAGTGGGAGATCACTACCTTTGATATTATCTATTACTGTAGTTGGCATACCAGGCTCCTTATTCACTATTTTCTAATTCAATGTTTTAATTCATATATACAAAATAATCAGATATGTTTCAATCATGGCCAGCAGCCTGTCAAGTTTGGGATAAAAGTTGAGAATCTGATAATTATCGACCCAAAAATGTCTTAATCCCCACTAATCGGGGCAGTGTTTCTGACGAACGGGAAATCAATTCCTGCTCATCGGCAAAGGCCTGGTCAAAAGTATTTTTAAACACAAAGTCCGTCGGCTTTATCATTTTCCTGTTGACCAGGTTCAAAACAAGCCGATCCCCAAGAATGCAGCGGTATTCTTCTACCAGATCGCAGCCAAGGGAGGGCCTGCCGTAGCTGATTTCATGCAGGGAACCCAGGTAAGTGTCCAGCCCACATATTTTTATTGCAGACAGGACTTCATTTGTCAACAACATATATAGTGTCTGAACGAAAACCCCGTGTTTAAACGAAAACGTGCCCAGCTGCAAGGCGCAAAAAAGTTTGAAACCGGAGTGTACTCAGGTACATGAGGATTTCAAATTTTTGCAGCAACGCAGCAGATGGGTGCGTTTTCGTTCAAACACTATATACAAATGATAAAAGAGCGTTGACAGGATCCCTGGGAGGTCTCCTGTTTCTGCCTTTAAAACTGAACTCATCATTTCTTATCATCCGGTTGAAAACAAAATAATAGATTCTTGTTCCAGCCCCCTCTATCCCTCGGATGGCATTTCTAAAAAAATAGGGTTTCCATTTCAACATCCTCGATTTTTTATGGTAAATAGTTCAGGCCATGGCAAACTACTTCATAAACCGTTTTACCTGGAGTATGGCACACTGCAAATTTTCCAGGGCATCGTTGAGATTTTCAACCTTCCGGCTTTTTAAGTTTTTTTTTTCCGCCATCTTTTTCCACGCTTCCAGATGGAGTAAGGGGTGAAGATACGCTTCTATGCCGGGTTCCAGTTCGCAGAAACTGCCGGTAAACGAGAGAAGCGAGTGAATACGCCGGCAGCCAAG
>JAWOEJ010000275.1:0-6294 GCA_046482845.1 Desulfobacteraceae bacterium
GCTCTGTCAGGAACCAGAACGTCAGGGCTTTTAATCGGTTCTTCCAGATCCCTAAAAACCTGATGATCCAGAGTGCCCTGATTTTTCAAGCCAGGCTTCAAAGTCCAGAGTGACCTCAGGCCCGGATGCCGCCCTGCCCTGACTGTCTGACCCGTTCAAACATTTTTTAAGGGCCTGTATATCCTTTGACATCTGGACGGCTCTTTTTTCCAGGTCTGACAGAATGGTGCTGATCCTGGCCCCTGTATTGGGGGGTAACCTGGATGAATCAGCATTTCCCTTTTTTTCTTTTTTTTCAGCCCGTTTTTTTTCTTTTTTGTTCTGATCTGATTCTGATAAAAAACCAAGACATTGTTCCCAGAAGATTTCAAGGGGAAGGAATTCTTTCCTGCCGGCATGGGACGCCACTTTTCTGCTGATCTCCCTTATGCTTCTGGCTGCCGGTGCATCGGGGAACAGCAGGGTAAGGGGGGTCTGGGTGACAACAGACATACCCACATGCCTGTCCTTTGCAATGATGCCAAGGGGAGCTGTTCTGACGGGCAGAAATTTTCGGACCGTATGTTTAAGCTGGCCATAGGCTGATTCAGCTGCTTGTTTACTTTCAGCCTGGTTGATAATAATATTGACATCTGATCTGTATCCTTTTTTTGAAAGTACCTTGATCAGGGCATAGGCATCGGTAAGCGAGGTGGGTTCAGTTGTGACGGCTAAAATGATATAGTTCGCCGCCATGCAGAAAGAGATGACCTGGGATGAAATGCCGGCAGAGGTGTCAAACAAGAAAAAGTCATAATGGTCAAGGCTGACAAAGGATTTGACAAGCAGGTCTGCTTCTCTTTGTGACAGATCCGACAACCTTTCCACCCCGGAACTGCCCGGGATGATATCAATGCCCTGGTAGTTTTTTATTATTATCTCTTTAAGCGAGTTTTTGCCGTTTATAACACATGCCAGATCCCTGTCCGGGTAGATTCCGGTGAGTACATTGATATTGGCAAGCCCGAGATCTGCATCAAAGAGTGCGGTTCTAAATCCCAAAGCGGCCAGCTCCAGAGACAGATTAAGGCTGATGCTGGTTTTGCCGGTCCCGCCTTTTCCGCTTGTTATTGTAATAACCTGGGTCATCTCCTGTTTTTTCCCTTTATATTCGATAATCAAGTTTTTATATTATTTCTTTTTTTGGACATGCCTTTATAAGAATTTTGCCCTTTTCCTGTTTCAGTGAAAATTCAATGGTGGTGCATTTGAATGTCCGGGTCAGTTTTTGGTGGGATTCAACGATAAATTCGTTAAAAAAAACAAACCTGTCCTGAGGTCTGTCATGGCTGATGTCCTGAGGTCTGTCATGACTGATCAGTTTTTTCAGTTTTTCATACCTTTTATACAGAGCCGCGATTGAGGAAAGATCAGTTTCGGGATTTTTTACAATTGTTTTAAAGTTCATCAGTAAAGACGGATCATTATTTTCATATAAAACCATACCATTCTTTTCAGACAAAGATAAATCAGGCGTTTCTGAAAAGCAAGGCAGATTGGTTTTAGAAAAGCAGGTTGTATGGGTATTTTTTTGAATGTAAAGGGTTTTAAAAAGCGCTTTGAAATCAAAAAAAGGGATAAATACAGTTTTAAACCTGTACTGGGGATGTTCTTTGTCGAGTTTTTGAATATAGAGAAGATTCTGAGGCGAAGTGATGCCTGAAACAAAGGTATGATCTTTAATGACAAGGGGGATGACCCTGTTCTGCCGCGCTGAATTCTCAGAAATGACTTTTTTGAGTTTCGCTGTTTTTTTTCTTTTATAGACAGAGACCCTAATGGACCGGCAGGGAATATGGTAAAGATGAAAAAGCGCTTTTTGAAGGTTGTCCGCTGAAATTATTCTGGAACGGATAAGCGAAGTGATAACAGGAATATCGTTTTTTTCAGCCTCTTTATAGACCTGGGAAATGTCTTGTTCAGGCAGGTTCTGTGACAAAAGAAATTCCTTAAGGTCAAAAAGTTTATTGTATTTGTAAAGAACACAATAATTGTCCACAGGGGTAATCAGATTCAGATGGCACAAAAGGATGCCGAACAGACGATGGTTGGTTGCCATGGCATACGTGTTTTTCTGCAGGGAAAGAACCTTTGAGATATCCTGCTGGGTGATAAGCCCTTCTTTTACAAACAATTCACCTGTTTTAGGGGTGAGAGAGGGGGGGGAAGGAATTTGGGTCTGAAATGCGGATTCTGACAATTTAAGCATTCCTTGAAGAGGAGACGGGCAGCACAATTGTAAACGCTGTCCCCTTTTCCGCCTGGCTGCGGCAGTGTATTGTGCCGTTGAGCAGAGATACTATATGCTGAACAATGGACAGGCCAAGTCCTGAATTGTCTGCGGTTTTTGTAGAAACATAGGGGTTAAAAATCTTGTCTTTGATTGCATCGTCAATTCCCGGGCCGTTGTCCTGAACCACAATTTCAACTTTGCCTGTTTTTCTGTTTTTCTGATTTATGATGATTTTTTCAGAATCAGGGATAAACCGCGTTTTAACGTTGATATTACCGCCGTTTTCCAGGGCTTCTGCTGAATTTTTTAAAAGGTTGATCAATACCTGTTTTAAAGCGCCCGGGTCTGTCTTTATCAAAGGCAGAGTGTTTTCCGCTTTAAACTTTGCTTCAATGCCCCTGGGCAGAAAAATTGATGTCTTCATTATCTCAAGCAGGGCAGTGATAATTTTGTTCATGTCCACCACTTCAAATTCATTTATCACGGGTTCAGAAAAGGTTGACAAAGAGGATAAAAGCCCTGCGATTCGGTGTATTTCTTCATTGATCACGTTGAGCTCGTTCTGGGCAGGGTGCCTGTCCGGCAGTTTCATGCCGAGCATTTTCACGTAATTTGACACAATGGAAAGGGGATTGTTGATTTCGTGGACAGTTTGTCGTGTTACAGTAGTTAAGGCCTTTATTTTTTCACTCTGCAGGATTTCAGCCTGTTCTCTTTTATATTGGACATTTTTAATACACAATGCGCATTGTTTTGAAAACATCTCAACCAGTTCCAGGTTTTCAAAAATCAGCTGATGATCTGCTTCGCTGATTCCAAGGAGAATCACACCTGAAAAATCGCCTGGCGTGTTCATGGGAAGCGTCATTATTCCCTCATTTCCCATAATCCTGATCAGCTGAGAATCAGAGATGGTCAGGTCCGGCCGGGGATCTTTTTCAAGACTGCTTAAAATTCTTTTTTCTCCAAGGGATCTTGTAATGATGCTGGATTGATCAGACAGGGGAAGTGCTATTTTTTTTATAATTTTATAATGATAATTGTTTTTGCTGCATTTGCCGTTTAACAGTTCTTTCTGGGTGTCAGCCAGAAAAAATGATACACTTGACACATTGAAAATGATCTTAAGCCCGTTTTCTATGGTATGGCAGATATTTTCCATGGTGTCTGCAGATAAAAGGTTTTGAATGGTTCCGTAAAAAAGGGATATATCCTTTATTTTTGAAGCCAGAGATGATTCAGGGGCTTTTGGCATTTCATTGTTGCGCTCAATGCCTAATGCCTCTGCCATTTCAAGGGTTTCTTTTTCAGCTTCGAAAATAATTTCCTCCATTTGAGAGCAAGGAATGCTTTGACCCAAAAGTTTTTCAGGCAGGGAAAAAATGTCATCCCCTTTCAGAGGGCTGTCCAGTTTCAGAGAGGGGTCCAGCCGGGAAATTTTTTTAGCCATAAACAGGATTTTTACAAGGGGAAACGCCTTTGCAACCTTGTCTGCCGGGGCATCAACATATAGAAGCGCATCAGACAAAAGCGGGCTGAGCGCCCATTTTTTAAACAGCCAGGCGCTGACTTCCGGGGTGCTGGTGTTGAAAATTTCCTTTTCTCTGTTTAATAGCGCTGCTTCGTCTGTTCCCGGGTGACGTGTGAGCAGAGGTTTATAGGTATCTGGAAAATTCTGGATCAGGACCAGCCGGCCCATGTCATGGAGAAGTCCTGCCAGAAAAGCTTCTTCTGGCGCTGCAAGGTCAGATATCTCTGCAAGCTTTCTCGCAGCAAGGCCGCATTTGTACGCATTAAACCAGAAGGTGGTGATGTCAAATTCAGGCAGCACTTTGGCAATCTTAAAAAAATGCATGGCTGAGGAGCTTATGGCAATATTTCTGATGGTGTCTGTGCCAAGGTAGATCACTGCGGTTTTAATACTGTTGATCTCGCCTGGAAAATTGACATACCCTGAGCGCAGAATCCCGAGAAGTTTTGAGGCAGTTCCCGGATCAGCCGAAATAATGGCTGTCAGCTCACGGGTGCTTGTTTCACTGTTGCTGCAGGCCTTGACAAGCTTCAGCATGACCTCTGGCAGTTTGGGAAAATTGTCTGGTTTCCTGAGCTGTTTAAATATTTGATCTTTTAAAAGCATGGTAAACAAAGATATAAATGCTTTCAATTGATAAATCAAGTGGACAGGTGTTTTTTTTTGAATAGTTTTCACAGATCATGGTTAATATACTTGACATTTGGGTTATTATCTGGAAAAGTTACTTGTTAATTGTAAAGGCAATGTTTAAACAGATTTGTTCAGCAGGAATTAATAATTGAAAAAGCCTGGTTGTGATTTCCTGTCAGGTGCAGGTCTGAAAGCTTTCCTTACAGGCAAAACAAAAAGGACGGGTTTTGTCTGAAATATTATTGGCTTAAAGTTTCATTTAAACAGGAGGTTCCATGATTGTTGCGGAGAGAAAACCCTTTGATGAGATAAAGAGCATGGTGGCCGGATACAAAAAAGTACTGACCATTGGCTGTGGTACGTGTGTTGCAGTTTGCCTGGCTGGCGGATCTAAAGAAGTTGAGACCCTGAATGCCGAGCTGAATCTTGCATTTGCAGATGAGCCTGTTACCTTTGACGGAGAGACCCTGGAAAGGCAGTGCGATATGGAGTTTCTTGCAGAACTGGATGCAAAGGCCGATCAATACGATGCCTTTCTTTCCATGGCCTGTGGTGCAGGTATACAATTTCTTGCCGAACGTTTTCCTGACAAGCCGGTTTTCCCGGCAGTCAACACCTCTTTTATAGGGGTGAACCTGGACGTGGGATGGTATGAAGAAAAATGCCGGGCCTGCGGAAACTGCGTTCTTGGGTTAACCGGCGGGATATGTCCGGTGACCATGTGCGCCAAATCCCTGTTTAACGGTCCCTGCGGGGGAACGAACAACGGCAGCTGTGAAATTGATCCGGAACAGCCCTGTGCATGGTTCAAGATTTACGAGCGTCTTGCCGCCCAGGGCAGGCTGGATCAGATCATGGAACTCTCTCCACCCAATGACTGGAGCAATCAGAAGCCCAGAAAAGTTATCCAGCCGGGATATGAAGAGCGGGTTAAGGCTCAGGGGTAATTTGAAAGGTCATTTTTGTGATAATCATTACTATTTGAGGGAGAGAAAAATATGAAGTCAGAAAGCAATCTTGAAAAAGTACTGGAAGCCGGACACTTTGCCTTTACCGGGGAAGTAGGGCCGCCACGGGGTGCAAATGTTGATGCATTAAAGGAAAAAGTCGCCCATTTAAAAGGCATGGTGGATATGGCCAATATAACAGACAACCAGACGGCCATGGTAAGGATGTCATCTTGGGCAGCGGCCATGATATGTCAGGAAGGCGGGGTTGAGGCCAATTACCAGATGGTGTGCCGGGACAGAAACAGGCTGGCCATGCAGGCGGACATCCTTGGCGCATATGCCCACGGCCTGAAGAATATTCTCTGTCTTTCCGGGGATCATCAGATGTTTGGTGACCATCCCCAGGCCAAGGGGGTCTTTGACCTGGATTCAATGCAGCTGGTGTATATGGTAAAGAAAATGAGGGATGAGGGGAAATTCCTTGGGGGAGCAGATATTGACGTGCCTCCGAAAATGTTTATCGGCGCTGCGGCCAATCCCTTTGCCGATCCGTTTGAGTGGCGGGTGTACCGTCTTGCCAAAAAGGTCAATGCCGGGGCTGATTTTATCCAGACCCAGTGCGTTTACAATATGGATAAGATGCGCGAGTGGATCAGACAGGCCAATGACATGGGCCTGACTGAAAAAGTGTATATCCTTGCCGGTGTAACCCCCATGAAGAGTGTAGGCATGGCAAGGTATATGCAGAAAAAGGTTCCCGGCATGGATGTGCCTGAAGAACTCATTACCCGGCTCAAGGGCGTGGATAAGAAAAAGGTCGCAGAGGAGGGCATTAAAATTGCCTGTGAGCAGATACAAGAGTTTAAGGAAACCAAGGGGATAGCAGGTGTTCATCTCATGGCCATTGA
>JAWOEJ010000290.1:0-3184 GCA_046482845.1 Desulfobacteraceae bacterium
TCTATCCTGATGGTAATACGCAAGATATTCAGTCAAAATGCACTTCAAATGGGCCTCATTCAAAATAATCATGGAATTTATACAATCACGGCGGATGCTGCCTATCAGTCTTTCAACATATGGATTCTGCCATGGACTTTGCGGCGCAGTCTTAACCTCATTTGTTCCCATATTTTGAATCCTGGATTGGAAATATTCGCCATAAATACCATCCCGGTCTCTGAGCAAATATTTGGGCAGAGTATCCCATGGACAGGCTTCGACAATTTGCTGCGCGGCCCACTTTGCCGTCGGATGTCTGGTAACATTAAAATGCACAACCTGCCTGGTTTCATGCTTAATAATGACAAACACGTAAAGCACCTGAAAAAGGGCAGTTGGAACCGTAAAGAAATCAGCGGCAAATGTATTGCACATGTGATTTTTCAGAAATGTTCTCCATAAGAACACTTTTCCAGCCTTTCCAAATCCTGGATAAAAACGCCCAGAAAATCCGGTCCCTGAGTCTGATCTTCGGCCGTTTGTTCTTCTGTTTCATAATGGCAAGTTGTTGACGTAGAGCAAGATTCTCAAGGAAAAGATTTTTGTCCAGAATCAGCAAGAATATACAGGCAAAAATTGTAAAAAGTATAGTTTCCATAATGCGGAGGACTATAATCGAGGGTTTGAGAATTGTCAATAATTTCAGGAAGGAAAAATAAATACGAGGGACAAGGATTTGGGATATCTTTAAATATTTAGGCACCCCTAACTTTTAAGTAAAAATCAAAGATTTGAGTTTTTTCCCAGGACACAACACTTCTCCTCTGTTAATTGATAATTGATTGTCCATAAAGAGTTTCCGGAGCAATATCAATAGCACCTGGCCATGTAACGGTACCATAATCAACCTGAGCCAGAGAAAATATTACAGGATTCTGAAGTTTTTTGAAAACAGGATATTTCAAATAGGGTTCCATATTAAAAAGTCTACTTTCTCCGTTGTTAAACCTTAAAAGCAGATGATAATCTGGACGCACCTCGACATGACACACTTCAATCATATTAAATTTCCTTATCGTAGTGGATCAATTGGGAAGATAGGTTCACCATTTACTGCCAGTAAAATCCTGGGGTCAGGCCTGCCTTTTTGACGTTATTTGAAATTTAATTATATCCATAGCTGGATAAAAAAGGGGTCTCCTATAAAATGAAGGTAAACGCCTTTACTGATGTTTCTGATCCAGATGCCCTCAACCAGGCAGATAAAGAAATCAATGGAAAGATGGTTCAGCAAAGGAGTGACTTCTGGCTCCCTTTGGTTACGGCAACGCTTAAAAAAGAGGTAATAACAATGTGTTTGAAATTGCCTGATGCTTTATGAAGCCATGTTTGAGATAAAATGCCTCTGCTTTGTTGCTGAGTGCATGAACGATGAGAACACGGGCACCAATCTGTTGAGAAACATTAATTGAGCGTGCAACCGCATCTTTGAGCAATCCTTGACCAATGCCTGCTCCCTGATATTCCTGATCCACAGCCAGGCGACCCAGAATCAGCGCTGGGATAGGATCGGGCATATTTTTCCTGATCCGTCCTGGTGTGTCCCCATGGTCAACACTGCCTGCTGCAATGGCGTAGTAACCCATAACCTGTTTGTCATCGCACACCACATAAGTACGTGAACCTCCCCCATACTCATTTTTTAGAGCCCGACGGATCAACCATTCATTGAGGGAGTCAATTCCACAATCGAACCCAACTGTCTGGTGATCGACCGTCAAGGAAGTGGGAGGGATTAATCTTCCCATTGTGCCTTGCCGGCCAGAAGTTTTTGAACTGCTTTATTGCCACTTAACGGGACATTCAAAGCAGCGTCAAAGGCTTTAAACGATTCATCATCCAACATAAAATAACGCCGATCACACAGGACATGCTCAGCTTCCCGGCAGGCCGCTTCAAGAATAAAATCAGTCATTTTTTTATGTGTAGCAATGCAGGCACGATCTATCAGTTCCCGCTGGGCAGGAAATGCACGAAGGTTTATTGCGGAGGTACGCCGACTTGCAGCAGTATTTCCATGAATCATGATTTTATCTCCAATAAAAATTTTTTGTCTACACAAAGACTTTACAAAAACGTATTTATATTGTCAACACAAAAAAAGAAACAGGGCAAATAAAGTCTAAAAGGCAGGCCTGATAAGCATTTACCGAACTAAAGTTTCAATCCTGCCCGTTCATCGAAAAAATTTAATTGTTCACGGATAATCCTTTATAACATACATGGCAGAAACACCTGCCGCAACGAAAAATGAAAGTCCTTTAATTCCAGCATGTTGATGAGACTTTCATATAAAAGTAAGCACTACACAAACTGAAAAGGAAGTTACCCGTGAACAAGAACTCATTTATAAACCAGTTTTCCGAAAATATCAAATTCAATTATACCTGCTTTGACCGGGTTATTATCCGCGGATACATCCTCAGATTCTTCTCAACAGCCGCCTAAAAATCTCTTCTTATCTCCCCTTTCCCTGTGAATTCTATTTCAACGGACACAATTACATCAAACAACAGCTGGACCACAAGAAACGTAAAGTAACTTCTCAAATCCCCCGGAACAACCATATATACTGGAAGAGGGATTAAGCAATATCAATCAGGGATTAGACCTGATAACACAGGGGCTTGCCATGAAAAGGGCACATTCTGATCAGAATGCCGTAGAACATTGAAATGGTTGGCATATCGGCTCTTACCTCTTTTTCAATACTGTAGGATTATAAATCAATTTGCCGAAAATAACAAATTCCATCATACCGGTTCATTACAAATCCGGCCCGGAGGGCAAGCCAGGGATTGCGCTCCAGATCATGGGGTCATACTTTACCCCCCAATAACGTCAAAAAGGCAGGCCTGACCCCGCTGACTGGACGTAAAGCAAACCTGACCCCCGACCCCAATCTTAAAACTGTCCGAATGATTCAAATACAGGATGTGATATATTTCAAAACATCCTTGAGTGAAATAACGTTACTTTCTTCAATAAGATTGTTTTTATGCATATGATGAGGGAATGTTTTCAAATTTTTATGATGAGGCGCATTGTCCCATCGCAACAAAAAGGCCCCCAGGCAATCCTGCCAGTGAAAAGAATAGTTTCGTTCGAATTCATCATTATATTCGCGAACATGCAACATGCT
>JAWOEJ010000327.1:0-17319 GCA_046482845.1 Desulfobacteraceae bacterium
TGATCATCGGATTTTATAATGTTTATTCAGTTTTTGACAGCCTATTATAAGGCAAAACCATTTAAATATCCATACATATGTTTTTTTATACCCCGGGCAGAGGAAAAGAATTATTTCAGACGGCCCTGAATTTTTCAGACCCAGTTGATTTGATGGTTGATTTTCAGTTTAAATCTGTTTTATAAAAAAGCCATCAGTACTCAGCTGACAGCTGACAGCTAATGGCTTTCATGGTTTGTTGTGATGCTGCGCATCATGATGGTTTTATATGAAAGAGTTAAGTGTTACTCGGTTATCAAGTTTTTTGAATACCGCCGCCCCCAGCGGTTGCCTGTCAGGAACGAGAACGACGGAGGACTTTTTCCCTGCCAGGCTAAAAATCAAGAACTGCGGCCACTGGTCCTCAAACAGCTTGATTGTCGCAACGCCTGGCAGGGAAAAAGTCTGATCTCCTTAGGTTCTCAATGTTCCTGACAGGCAACCGCTGAGGGCTCTTAATCGGCACTTCCATAAAAACTTGATAACCGAGTTATAACCCACATGTCCTGGCGGACACAACGAAGAATGAAAGCTTTTAGCTGAGTACTGATGGCTGATGGCTTTCATATAAAAAAACCAGATCAACGAGTTGAAGGGAAAAACAGAATATGGCCAAAGGAAAAGATTTTATAATGAAGGAAGCCTCTTCATCAGCCGGCACCTCAAAAAAATTACCTGGAGTTGATTTTTCAACTTTTATTCTTTCACTTTACTCCTCCGCCCTTGTTCAGCTGGGTGAAATTGAAGACCCTTCCACAGGGAGAAAAGATATCAATCTGGATGTTGCCAAACAGACCGTTGATATAATTATCATGCTGGAAAAAAAGACCCGCGGCAACCTTGAGGATGATGAGGCAAATTTAATGAAAAGCCTTGTCCATGAATTGAGAATGGCCTATGTAAGGGCAAAAGGGTGATTTTTAAAGCCGACTCCCATGCAAAGATCAATTTGTTTCTTTATGTCACCGGAAAAAGGGAGGACGGGTATCATACCCTGTATTCCCTGATGACCCGGGTGGACCTATGCGATAGTCTGAGTTTTGAATTTGGCCTGGAACAGGTTTCAATTTCCTGCAGTCATCCTGATGTGCCCTCAGATAACACAAATATTGCCGCCCGGGCGGCCTGTCTTTTTTTTGAAGAATTTTATCAAAAAAAAGGCGGAAAAAAAGCAGGGGTTGACATAACTCTGGAAAAAGTAATTCCTGTGGGTGCAGGGCTGGGTGGCGGCAGCAGCAATGCAGCCGTGGTGCTGAAAGTATTGAACAAAAAATATCATTACCCGTTTTCCAGAAAGGAACTCATGGACATGGGGTTTTTTCTGGGAGCGGATGTTCCTTTTTTTATCCATGGCGGACCTGCTCTTGCCAGAGGGGTGGGAGAGCGGCTTGAAACGTCTTTGCCCCTGCAGCCGTATCATGTTCTTTTGTTTTATCCGGGGATTCAGGCATTGACCGGAAAGGTTTACAAAAATATGGATTTTTCATTGACAAAAAGAGGAAAATCAAATATTAATAACCCTTTAAAAAGAGGCAGGTCCGGATCGGTTGTGGATATAAAATCGTTTCTGCACAATGACCTGGAAACAGCTGCTTTAACACAATACCCGGACATTAAATCTGCAAAAAAAGAGCTTTTGCAGTTTCAGCCGGAGGGAGTGCTCATGTCAGGAAGCGGTTCCACTTTTTTTGCACTTTTTACCCGGTATAAAAGGGCAAAGCAGGCGTATAATGCCCTTTATGCAAAGTGGAAGGGGAGCGGAAAAAAGGTTTTTCTAACCTCATTTGTTCAGAAGATGTAATCTGGATGTAAGCAAATGGGCAGACAGACCGGAAAAACCGGATAATATCCTGGGGCGTCGTCAAGTGGTAAGACACAGGATTTTGATTCCTGCATTCGGAGGTTCGAACCCTCCCGCCCCAGCCAATAAAAGGCACAGGTGCATCCTTGATTCAGGGAAACACTGCTGGAAAATTTGCGAATAATTTAAAAGAGATTTTTTATATGAATGGAATATCAATTTTTACAGGCAATTCAAATCCCGGCCTTGCCCGGAGAATTTCAGATTACATTGCAAAGCCCCTTGGCAGTTCAAAGCTGACCCGTTTCAGTGACGGTGAGATACAGGTGGAGATCCATGAAAATGTGAGACGGCAGGAGGTTTTTGTTATTCAGTCCACCTGTGCGCCTGTCAATGAAAATCTTTTTGAGCTGCTGTTGATGATAGATGCCCTGAAAAGATCCTCAGCCAGTAAAATAACCGCAGTTATTCCCTATTTCGGATATGCCAGACAGGACAAAAAAGTAGCCCCCAGGGTGCCGATCAGTGCCAAACTGGTTGCTGATCTTCTTACCACAACCGGGGTTCAGCGGGTGATTACGCTTGATCTCCATGCCGCCCAGATCCAGGGCTTTTTTAATATACCCGTTGACAACCTTTATGCAGCGCCGGTTATCCTTGATCATATTAAAACCAATTTCGGCAGTGATCTGGTTGTGGTTTCTCCGGATGCCGGGGGGGTGGAGCGGGCCCGGGCCTTTGCCAAGCGCCTGCATGCCGCCCTGGCAATTGTGGACAAGAGACGAAGTGCACCCAACAAGGCCAAGGCCATGGCCATTATTGGCGATGTGGAGAACAAAACAGCACTTGTGCTTGATGATATGGTGGATACCGCCGGAACCCTGACTGAGGCAGCCGGAGTAATCAAAGCCCAGGGGGCAAAGGCGGTCCATGCCTGCTGTACTCATCCTGTTCTTTCCGGGAATGCCGTGGAAAAGATAAACAAATCTGATCTGGATTCCCTTCTGGTTACCGATACCATTCCCCTGTCAAGTGAGGCTGAAAAAAGTGATAAGGTAAGAACCATTTCCATTTCAAATCTTGTGGGTGAAGCCATTATACGCAGTTACAGAGGGGATTCAGTAAATTCCCTTTTTGTATAACCCACATGATGCACAGCATCACAACGAAGAATGAAACGCCTCCAATGGCAATGCTCTGGCAAGCGTTTTTTTATAAAATTCTTTATTTTTAATATTTACGGCAGAACCCTCTGCCGCAACACATATATAAGCCCTGCTGCAAGAGCGGGCGCGGAGGAAACGATTTTGGAACTGATAGATTTAAAAGCAGACATCAGACAGGGTAAAGGCAAAAGCCTTGCACGCTCCCTTAGACGGAACAATGCAGTGCCGGCAGTACTTTACGGCGCACAGACAGAGCCTTTGTCCCTTTCAGTGGCAACACCGGATCTGGATAAAATTATCCGGGAGAACGGCAGTTCAGGGGTGTTTCTCAAACTGACCGTGGATGGAGACACCAAGAAGTTCAGAACAGTGATACTAAGGGAAGTTCAGATGGATACCTTTGATCTGAATTATCTTCATGCGGATTTTAATGAAATTGATATGAGTGAAACCCTGTCCATCAGTGTACCCATTGAGGTTGTGGGTGAGGCAAAAGGGGTTGTGGCCGGAGGAATGGTTCAGATTATCCGGCGTGAACTGGATGTGATCTGCCGTCCTGCTGATGTGCCTGAGGTGATTCAGATTGATGTGACAGACCTTGATATTGGAGATTCAGTTCATGTCAATGAAATTGATCCCGGAGAAAATGTTGAAATTCCCTATGAGGTTGAATTTACCATTCTAACCATTGTACCGCCCACAGCT
The DNA here is from genome assembly GCA_046482845.1 of Desulfobacteraceae bacterium. Lineage (GTDB taxonomy): Bacteria > Desulfobacterota > Desulfobacteria > Desulfobacterales > Desulfobacteraceae > DATFJZ01. The sequence goes on from JAWOEJ010000327.1 coordinate 3,712, forward strand.
GAAGAAAAAGAGGTTGATGAAGAGCTGGCCGAGGGCCTTGAAGAACCTGCTGTTGACAGTGAAGAAGAAGATGCAGGAAAAGCAGAGCCTGTTCAGGAATAAAAAAGAACTGTGCTATGACCTGTAATACGGTATTTATGATGGCGGGGCTGGGCAATCCTGGAGAAAAATATGCCGGCACCCGCCATAATATCGGCTTTCTTGTAATAGACGAGTTGGCCGCCATGTTTTCCCTTTCCCTTGAAAAGTCACGGTTTGATGCCCTGTATACCAGGGGCAGAATAAACGGTGCCGGTCTTGTCCTTGCCAAACCCCTTTCATATATGAACAGAAGCGGGTTTCCCCTACAAAGATTATCTTCCTATTATAAAATACCCCTTGAAAATATTATCATTATCCACGACGACCTTGATCTTGAATTTGGAAAAGTCAAAATTGTAAAAAAAAGAGGACACGGCGGCCATAATGGAATCCGTTCCATTGTCGAGGCTTTCGGCTCAAAGGATTTTATACGCGTCAGGGTCGGTGTGGGACGACCTTTGGGGGCAGCAGATGCTGTTGGGCATGTGCTGGGCCGTTTTTCAAGGGCGGAAACCCGGCTGCTTGACGAAACAATTCATATCTCGGCCAGGGCTGCTGAAATGGTTGTGAAACAGGGCGTTTCCAGTGCAATGAATGTTTACAATCAGAATTGATTACAATCATGCTTTTTTTTCTCACCCTGAACAAAAGTATTATGATTGCTGTGTTCAATAAAAAACCTTATTCTCGATGATCAAGTTTTTTAATGGTGATATTACCTGTGAGGTATCAGATATAAAAACCTGATCAACGAGTCATTGATTATTTAAAAAAAAAAATTGTTATATGTTTCTGTTTGTGTTATTCTGTCAAATGATGACCATATTGTTTGTTAACTTTTAAAGAACAAAAAAAATGGTGGTTTTTTATGGGGCAAAAACAGAAAAAAGAGAAACAAGGTAGAGCTGGAAAAAAAGAATTTTCCACAGGTGATCTGGCTGTTTATCCAGCACATGGCGTAGGATGTATCCAGTCCATTGAGAGCAAGGAAATAAACGGCGAAAACATGAATTTTTACATGTTAAAGATTGTTGAAAACGGCATGGTGATTATGATTCCGACTTCCAATGTAGAGTCTATAGGGCTTAGAGAGGTTATTTCTGAAAAGGAGATACCTGAAGTCTACAAAGTCATGCAGCAGAAAGGACATGATATAGACCGGCAGACCTGGAACAGAAGGTACCGCGAATACATGGATAAAATTAAAACCGGCTCTATTTACGATGTAGCTGAAGTGTTCAGGGATCTGTTTCAGCTCAAACTTGAAAAGGATCTTTCCTTTGGCGAACGCAAACTTCTTGATACCGCGCAGAGCCTGCTGGTCCAGGAGCTTTCAACATCCAAGGATGTGGACGAAGAGGCCATGATGGTTGAAATTCAGGAGTTGTTTGATTGATTTTTTCAGATAAACAATAAGGTCATGTTATCAAAAAAAACCGGAAGACGTTGACTTCGTTTCCCGGTTTTTTTGTTTGTGGTTCAGCGGTAGCGTTCTTTTCTGTTTTTATTGTGACTTTGCGGTCCATGGGGCGTATATGGAATTTGTAGTATCCACCAAAAATCATGGAGAGCGGCTTGACTGCCTGGTGTCTTTTCTGGTTGAAAACTGCTCTAGAAGTGCTGCTGCTTCCCTGGTCAGATCCGGTGATATCCTTGTCTCCCAAAAAATAAAAAAACCAGGGTACCGGGTCAAAACCGGCGAAGTCATAACTGCAGACCTTGATACGCCAGCTGAAAAAAATCAGTCCCTGCAACCAGAGGGTTTGAATCTTCAAATTCTTTATGAAGACGATCATATTGCTGTGTTGAATAAAAGAGCAGGTATGGTGGTTCATCCAGGGGCAGGGAATACCTCAGGCACCATAGCAAATGCTCTGGTGTATCATTATCCCCAGCTTAAAATTTTAAAGGACAAGTCCCGGCCGGGGATTGTTCATCGACTGGACAAGGATACCAGCGGGGTAATGGTTATTGTAAAGACTGAATCCGCTGGTGTTTTTCTAAAAAAGGAGTTTAAGCTCAGACGGGTGTCCAAGCGTTATCTGGCTCTGGCTGCAGGTGAGTTTAAGGAAGATTCAGGGGAGATTACCTTTCCCATTGGTCGGCATCCTGTTAAACGAAAAAAAATGTCCATAGCAAGCCGCCGTGAAAGGGCCGCAGTAACCCTGTGGCAGGTAAAAAAAAGGTTTAAACAGGCAACCCTTGTGGAGGTTGAACTGAAGACCGGAAGAACCCACCAGGTCAGGGTTCACTTGAGCGCTCTGGGCCATCCACTGCTGGGAGATACCGTGTACGGCTTCAGGAAAAAAAATATCAGATTGACAGGGCCAGCAGGTCTGGGACAGAATCTTCTCCGCCGCCATATGCTCCATGCCTGGAAGCTGAGTTTCCTGCATCCCTGGTCCGGGCAGCGGGTTGACTTTAAAGCCCCGCTGCCCGGTGAGTTTAAAAAGCTTATCTCCAGCCTGGCATAGAAAGCTTTTTAATTCTAGGCGGCTTTTTGTATTTTAATGGCACAGATTTTAAATTCCGGTATTTTTGCAATGGGATCAAGTTTTGCATTGGTCAGGCGGTTGGCTGCGGCATTTGCAAAATGAAACGGTATGAACAGCGTGCCGTCCACTGCCTTGGGGGAAATTTCTATTTTTGCCTTTATCTTTCCCCTGCGTGATGTGACAAGGGCGGTTTCTCCCTGGGACAAACCGGTTTTTGCCGCATCATTGGCTGATATTTCAACAAAGCATTCCGGCGCCAGCATGTTGAGCCCCTTGCTTTTCATGGTCATTGTGCCGGTGTGATAGTGGTATATCACCCGTCCCGTGGTTAAAATGAACGGGTAGGTGTCATCGGGCAGTTCTGCCGGCGGCTGGTGGTCAATGGCATGGAACAGTCCCTTTCCCCGGGTGAACTGCTGGGTATGAAGGATGGGGGTGCCTGGATGCTCCTTTGTCGGGCAGGGCCAGTGAATGCCCTGGTTTTCGATTCTCTGATAGCTTAATCCGCCGTAGGACGGGGTTAATCTGGTAATCTCCTCAAATATGTCTTCACTGCTAAAATACCGCATGGGATAGCCCATGCGGGCGGATAGATCACAGATGATTTTCCAGTCGTCTCTTGCAAAACCAGGGGCGGTAACCGCTTTTCTCACCCGCTGCACCCTGCGTTCCGTATTGGTAAAGGTGCCGTCTTTTTCTGCAAAACAAAGTGCCGGAAAGACAACATCTGCTGTTTTTGCCGTTTCAGTGAGAAAGATATCCTGAACAATCATAAAATCCAGGTTTCCCAATGCTTTTTCCGCGTGGTTCAGATCAGGATCTGAAACAAGGGGATTTTCACCGATGATGTACAAGGCTTTCAACTCACCGTTTTCTGCTTTGTTGATCATTTCCGTCACAGGAATACCGGGTTTTCCTGAAAGCTCTGTAACATCCCAGGCGTCTTCGTACTTTGCCCGGGTATTGACATCATCTACCTTCTGGTATGCGGTAAATACATTGGGAAGACCGCCCATATCGCAGGCGCCCTGGACATTGTTCTGTCCCCTCAAAGGATTGACGCCTCCCCCGGGGATGCCAAGGTCGCCGCACAGCATGGAAAGGTTGGCCAGGGACTTTACATTGTCCGTACCGCAGGTATGCTGGGTAATGCCCATACAGTAGAGTATGGAGGCTTTTTCTGCCTTTGCAAATATCCGTGCCACAGCAATGATCTCTTCTGCCGGAACAGCAGTTATTGCCTCCACATATTCAGGGGTGTATGCGGCAACAGTGTTTTTAAGTGCTTCAAATCCTTCTGTCCGGTTTTCAACATAGGTTTTGTCGTAAAGGTTTTCTTTTATAATCACATGCATCAGCCCGTTGATCCAGGCGATGTCCGTGCCCGGCGTGGGCCTGATCCATTTGCTGGCATGTTGGGCCAGCCTGATCCGTCTTGGATCTATGACAATAAGGGTTTTTCCGTTGAGAACGGCTCTTTTAACCACTGTTGAAAGGACAGGATGGTTTTCTGTTGTATTGGTGCCTGTTGCCAGAATTACATCTGCTTCACCAATATCGGCAATGGTGTTTGTCATTGCGCCGCTTCCAAAAGCTGCAGCCAGACCGGCTACTGTGGATGAATGTCACAGACGGGCGCAGTGGTCGATATTGTTTGTTTTAAGGACTGCCCGTGTGAATTTCTGGGCAATATAGTTGTCCTCATTTGTGGTCCTGGCAGAAGTGAGGAGTCCAATGCTGTCAGAGCCAGAATCGTTTTTTATCCGGGTGAGTTTTTCCGCTGTAAAATCCAGCGCTTCATCCCAGGTGGCCTTTTCAAGTGTCCCGTTTTTCCGTATCAAGGGCGTGGTGAGGCGTTCACTGGAGTTTACAAAATCGTATCCAAACCGGCCCTTTACACACAGACTTCCGTAGTTGGGGGCGGTATCCTCTCCTGCACTGTTAATTTTAACGATTCTGTTGTTCTGAACATTGAGTTCAAGCTGGCACCCCACACCGCAGAAGCCGCAGGTTGTTTTTACTTTTCTGGTTTTGACAAAATGTTTTTCTTCAAGAAAATTCTGGGGCACAAGGGCGCCCACCGGGCATACCTCCAGGCATTCTCCGCAGAAAACGCAGTCTGAGTCTTTCAGGGCAACATCACTACTGCCGGCAGCAATTTTATCCCCGTTTTCTGTGGATATAAAATCAATGGCATTGTTGACCTGCTTTTCCCGGCATGCCTTTACGCACCGTCCGCAGAGAATGCACCGGGAAAAATCTCTGAGGATAAAGGGGTTGACTCGTTCCATGGGGAACCTGCTTCCTTCATGGGGGGAATCAGCAACGTTTACCTGGTAGCGGTATGCCAGATCCTGCAGCCGGCAGTCTCCCCATGCCGGACACAGGGAGTTGGATCTGTCTTCGTTCAGCACTGCAAACTGAAACTCGGTCCAGCCCTCTGCATTAAAATCTCGTATGGCGCAGTTGTGATTGCCCGAGGCGAGCATGGTCCTGATTATGGATCGTCTCTCTCTGGTCACTTTTTTGGATTCCGTATAAATTACCATTCCGCTGGCAGCCGGGGTGGAACATGAGGGAACCAGTTTTTTTTCGCCTTGAATTTCCACAACACAGATTCCGCATTTTTCTGAGGGCGTTGTTCCCTTCAGATAGCAGAGGGTCGGAATATGGATATTGCTGCGGCGGGCTGTTTCAAGAATAGTTTCTCCGGGGTTGAAAGAAAGCTGATGATTGTCAATAACAATGTTGTTTTGGGGGGTCATGGTCATCCTCACAATTGGCAGTTTGTAAAACCCGATGATCAATTTGTTATATCTGATTTCTCGAAAATCACAGGTAAATGTCACCAATAAAAAATTTGATCAACGAGTAACAGGATTCTGGCAATAAATACATCTTTGGTACCCTATAAAAACAAAAATGTCAATGTGGTCAAATAATTATTTTTAAATGATGGTTGACATTTTTTTTTTCAGATGATTATACAACTTATAATTAAGAAAAACAGCTGGTTTTTTAAAACAGCTGTGCAGCCGCCGCAGAAAACTTCGGCAGGGGTTTGAAACGGCCTGGTATCACTGCAGGTAGATCATATTAAGAACGATATTGTCCGGAAAAATCATCAAGGGGGGAATTGAAATGCTTGAGTCTGTTGTATTGATGGGTGGACTTGGTTTGGTTATTGGTGGTGTTTTAGCATTTGCGTCTAAAATTTTTTATGTTTATGTTGATCCAAAAGTTGCTGCCATTGACGAGGTCCTTCCAGGGGCAAATTGCGGCGGGTGCGGGTTTCCAGGCTGTGCTTCCAATGCAGAAGCCATTGTTGCAGGAAAGTCACCGGTGGATTCATGCGTTGCAGCCGGCTCTGATGTGGCGGCTGCCATTGCAGAAATAATGGGTGTGTCCCTTGGGGAAAAAGAACCTGAGTTTGCCCTGCCCGGGTGCCGGTACGGGGTGGAAGAGGCAGATATCAAATATATCTATGACGGTATTGACGACTGCCGGGCAGCTGCCCTGGTTTCAGGAGGCATGAAGGTCTGCGATATCGGGTGTCTCGGGTTTGGCACCTGCGTGGCCGCATGTCCCTTTGATGCTTTGAAAATGGGGGATAAGGGGCTTCCTGTGGTGGATCAGGAAAAATGTACAGGATGCGGGACCTGTGAACGGGTCTGCCCCAAACATATCATACGGCTGACCTCTGTTACCCGGCGGATTATGCGGGAATATACAGAGGATCAATGCATTACCCCCTGCCAGCGCGCATGCCCCACAGGAATAGATATAAGGGAATATATAAGCCTGATAAAAGACGGCCGGTATGAACAGGCTGTACAGGTGATTAAGGAACGTAATCCCTTCCCCACAGTGATCGGCAGGATCTGTCCGGCCCCCTGTGAATTCCAGTGCAGACGGCAACTCGTTGATTCCCCGGTTGCCATAAATGATTTAAAGCGCTTTGTATGCGATATTGAAATGAAACAGGGCAGTCGGCTGATGCCATACAGCGCCCCGCAAACAGGCAGACAGATTGCCGTGATAGGCGGCGGTGTGGAAGGGCTTTCCACTGCATTTTTTTCGGCAAGGCTGGGTCATTCTCCAACGGTTTTTGAATCCACAACCCTGCTGGGCGGACTTTTAAGGGTGGCTATTTCCGAAGATCGCCTGCCCCGGGAAGTTCTGGACTGGGATATCCAGGGGATACTGGAAATGGGGGTCAATGCAAAAATGTCGTCCAAAGCCGGCAGGGATTATACCGTTCCCGGTCTGTTGCGCAATGGGTTTGACGCTGTTTTTACCGCGTCAGGCGGCTGGGATGACAGAGTTGCAAGGGGAGATATTGAAGACGTGGCTTCCATTTTTCCTGGAGGATATCTGCTTATTGACCTTTTAAGAATTAATACAGCAAAGGACCCTGGTGTATTATGCAAAAAGAATGTGGTCATAGCCGGGGGCGGTGGTGTGGTTTATGAGGCGGTCAGACTCTGCAGACAATTGGGAGCGGAAACCATAATTGTCATGTCAAGGCAGAAAAAAGAGGACACATCCTTTGACGGCAGTAAGGTTGAAGCCCTTGCCGACGGGGTTTCTGTCATATACCACAGCGGTATTACAAAACTCTTTGGAGAGGAGGACAGCCTGACCCATCTTGAGTATACCTGTCTTGATTCAGGAGAAAAGCACGTTATTCCTGCAGAAACCCTGTTTCTTTCTTCAGGGCGGTTTCCCGAGTTTATATTTTTAAGAACAGAACAGGAAAATCAGAAAATTGAAGAAGAGATTCAGACCATTGAAGAAGAAAATCAGAATACTGAACAGGAAAATAAGACCCCTGAAGCGGTAAGTGAAGAAGAAAGCATTATGGGTCAATCCGGTGTGGAAGATATCTGTGAAAAAGAGGCGCTTCCACTGAAATGGGAAGGGGTTGAAGTTTATAAAAAACCCATGAGCAGGATGGAGATCGGTCTGCTGTCCCGGGAAGATCCCACCAGCGGCTACAGTGCTGCTGTCAAGGCAATTAACGGGGGCAGAAAAGCGGCTGCTTCCATTCATAATCTGATGTACAGACTTCCACTGGGCCCGGACACCCGCCCCATCACCAGTCAATCCATTATACAGGATGTTGTCAGCCTTGAAGGAGTTGATGTGGTTCCCAGAAATATCATGCCGGTTTCCACCCGGTGTTCTGGAAGTGATCAGGGAACAGCCCTGGGATTTACCGAGGAAATGGCGACAAACGAGGCCGGAAGATGTCTCCAGTGCGGGTTGATCTGTTATGAGCGTACACATCAGAATGCAGAATTGGACAATGCCCCTGAATTAACAGAAACAACAGAATAATTATTCAGATCATCCAGGATTTCAGAGGAAAAAATGTTCAACAGGGAACAGTCACGAATTGTAAAGAAACAGGTACTGGTTGTAGATGATGAAAAAAGGGTGGCCGAAAGCATTCAATTCTTTCTGAATAAAGAGGGGTTTGATGTAAGTTATGCCTGCTGCGGCAGTAATGCGGTTTCGTTTATAAAGGAGAACAGGGTTGATCTGATCCTCCTGGATATCAGCATGCCTGGAATGGATGGGTTTGAGGTGCTGGAGTCTATCTTTCACCATGATCCGGATTCCCTTGTGGTTATGATGACAGGGTATGCCACGGTTGAGTCTGCAGTTAAGGCTCTCAAACTTGGAGCATGGGATTATTTGAAAAAACCCTTTGAATATGCAGAACTCATTAAAACTGTTAAAAACGGTATAACCCATAAGCAGCTGATCAATGAAAAACGGGCCGTTTCAGCCCGGCTTGAAATTTCCGAAATGCGGTGCCAATATCTTGTAAACAATTCGCCTGATCTGATTTGTACCTTAAATTCCAGGGGAAAAATCACCTTTGTAAATGATGAGTTTGAAAAGGTGCTGGGCTATAAAAGAGAACAGCTGCTTGGCAGCTATGTTCAAGATATAGTGCATTCTGATGACTGTGCAAAAGCAGTTGCTGCTGTAAATCAGGTGTGTTCAGGCTGCAGAGACAAGATGGCTTTAACCATCAGGCTGAAAAAAGCCTGTCAGGATAAAAAAAATCTTCTATGCCCTTTTATTACAGTGGAGCAGAAAGTCACCAGTCTTTATATTCCGGGCGGGGATTTAAACCAGAACGGTCTTAAATGTGTCTACTGCGTGGCAAGGGATATCACAGAGCGAAACAACCTGGAAGATCAGCTGCGTCAGTCCCAGAAACTTGAGGCCATCGGTACCCTTGCCGGAGGCATAGCCCATGATTTTAACAATATCCTCATGGCCATACAGGGATATGCCTCCCTTGTAAGAACCTCCTTTAAACCCGGGTCTCCCCAGTATAAAAAGCTTGCCAACGTGGACGAGTATGTCCAGGCCGGTTCTGAAATGACCCGGCAGCTTCTGGGTCTGGCCCAGAAAAAAGACAATGCGCTTTCCCTTGTAAATTTAAATTATCTGCTTAAAATGTCTGCCAAAATGTTTGGGAGAACCAAGAAAGATGTGATGGTCAGTCTCAATCTTCAAAAGGATCTCTGGTCTGTACGAGTGGATGAGGGACAGCTCAAACAGGTCATGCTCAATCTTTATGTCAATGCCTGGCAGGCCATGCCTGAAGGTGGAAGGATATATATAAAGTCTGAAAACACACGCGTGGGACAATCTTTATTTAAGAAAATCGGTCTTAGGGAACCCGGCCGGTATATTAAAATTTCTGTTGTGGACACAGGTGTAGGCATGAATAATGATGTGGCCAGGAAAATTTTTGATCCTTTTTTTACCACAAAAGAAATGGAGGGCGGTACCGGGCTCGGCCTTGCTACGGCCTACGGCATCATAAAGGGTCACAAAGGGGTTATCCGGGTGGCCAGCAGGGAGGGGGAGGGGAGTTCCTTTTGTTTTTACCTGCCGGCACTGGCATCTGAATCTGAAAAAAACAAAGGGATTCAGCTCAACGAGAAGATCGTGAACGGAAAAGGGACTGTTCTGCTGGTGGACGATGAACAGTCTGTCATTGATGTTTGTTCAGAAATGCTAATCGCGCTTGGCTATGAGGTGATTTCTGTTCAAAAGGGAAAGGATGCCCTGGATATTCTGAAACAGGATGATATCAATATTGATCTGGTTATTCTGGATATGATAATGCCTGAAATGAGCGGTTTAAAGGTGTTTAAACAGATCAAGTCCATATCTCCGGAGATGAAGGTGCTGCTGGCCAGCGGGTACAGTCAGAAAAATGATGTTGAAGAACTCATAAGCCAAAGCAGTGACGGGTTTATTCAAAAGCCTTTTGATGTGGCCAGGCTGTCCAAACGCGTAATGTCCTGCCTTGGCCTTGAGTCCGATATACCCCCCATGTCCTGACAGGCAACCGCTGGGGGCGCTTAACCGGCTGTTTCATATACCCCCCATGCCCTGACAGGCACAACAAAGCATGAAAGCTGTTAGCTGTTAACTGAGTACAGATGGCTGAAGGCTGATGGCTTTTATATAAAAAAAGGCACAGGGAAAATTTCCGGCTGTGCCTTAAATGTGATCAATCTGATTATTCTGATTAATTATTTAAATACCTTCTCAAGGTTGGGAACAACCTGTTTTTTACGGCTCATAACCCCTTCAAGCCATGCTTTTTTATCCTTGGGTGTGGCGCCAAATGCTTTTTCTATAACAGATTCATCATCTGAGGCAATTAGCACTTCAGTGCCTTCCTTCATAATATCCGTCAAAAGGAGGAATACACTGTGGTGACCTCCTTCCCCTTTCAGGGCGGCAATATCTTTTTCAAGATCTGCCTTGACATTGTCAAGGATGGAAAGATCAACCACTTCCAGCTGTCCTATACCGACTTTGTTGCCGTTCATGTCAAAGTCTTTGTAATCTCTGAGAACCAGTTCCCGGGCCGGGGTGCCTTCAACAGCGGATTTGACCTTGAACATTTCCATACCAAATGCCTGAAGATCACTGACGCCTGCAATTTTTCCCAGTTCTTCGCAGGCCTGTTTGTCTTTATCTGTGCATGTGGCAGATTTAAAGATAACCGTGTCGGAAAGAATGGCGCCAAGCATCAGGCCGGCAATTTCCTTTGGAATATCAAGGTTGAAAAATTTGTACATGGCATTGAGAACTGTGCAGGAGCAACCCACAGGCCAGATCCAGCATTCCAGAGGCTGACTGGTTGTCACATCTCCCAGCTTGTGGTGGTCAACAATACCGAGAATATTTGCATCCTTAAGGTCATCCGGGCTCTGGGCAAGATCAGAGTGATCCACCAGGTAAACATCTTTTCCGGCAAAGGATGTCATGATTTCAGGGGCCGGGACATTGAATTTTTCAAGTATGAATTTTGATTCAGGATTGAGTTCTCCCTGAACAACCGGAACAACATCTTCACCCAGTTTTTTTTTGAGATCAGCAAGGGCGATTGCTGCACAAACAGTGTCTGAGTCTGGATTTTTGTGACCAAATACAAAAGTTGACATAATGCCTCCTTAACGTGTTAAAAAATGTATCCATTGTCTGCATCTACCTGAATGATTAATTCAACCATTAATCATCCTGTATTCTTTTTATATCCATGGTCTGCTTTGTTCCCCGGCTCTTTTACAGGGAGCATTCCATTTATGATCCAGGGATGCGTTGAACAACCGGCTTCCTTTAAATGAGAAGCTGCTGCCTGCCGTAGCATTTTCGGCATTTATAAAAATTTATGTAAACAGGTATCTTATAAAGTGTTATAGAGATATACACAAGGAAAAATTTATTTTTGTTAAATTTTATTGATTTTTTTTGTTGCACCCATCGGTGTTTAACGATTAATTCAGTGTCTGAATCAAACACTAATTATCCCTTGCATAAAATATATGTCATATGTTAAAATTAAAACTTATGAGACAATATCGGATAGACGGGCTTCTGCCCCGGGATCACAAAAAACTTGACACGTATCTTAAAGCCCATTTTGAACCCTCACCCCTTAGAAATATCTTCTGGGTTGAGCTTGACAGGGACATTTTAACTGAAACTCAAAAAAAGCACACAGCCTGTCACCCCCATGTCTTTGCTCTGGAACTTGAAAAAACCTTTTTATCCTGCGAACTGCTTGTGAGAATTAAAAAAAGCATAAAGTGTGACTGCATGGGATATGCAACAGAAAAGCAGAGGAAATGGTTTATCGAAAAAATAGATGCCATACTTGAAAAACTTCACGTGGCAGCCTAATTGCCCTGCAATGGCCAAAAAAATATGGGAATATGATCTATGCTTAAGCTGATACCCCTTGGCGGTCTTGGAGAGATCGGCCTTAATATGATGGTGGTGGAATATAAAGACACAATTTTTATTATTGATGCCGGCCTGATGTTTCCGGAAGATTATATGCTCGGTGTTGATATCGTGATTCCGGAAATGGAGTATTTAAGGGAAAACAAGGCCAAAGTCAAAGGGATTATTATCACCCATGCCCATGAAGATCATATCGGCGCTCTTGTTTATCTTTTAAGAGATATATCCGTCCCTGTGTATGGAACGAGATTTACCCTGGGCATCATAGAAAACAAGCTTACAGAGTTTGATCTGATCCATACAAGTGTTCTAAAACCGGTTGCTGCAGGGGAAGTTGTTCATATTTCGCCCTTTGATATTGAGTTTATCCGTGTAAGCCACAGCATTATCGGCGGTGTGGGCCTTGCCATAACAACACCTGTGGGATTGATTGTTCATACAGGGGATTTCAGGATAAATCATTGTCAGATGGAGTCCAATACCACAGATATATCAAGATTTGCCAAGTGCGGTGAGCAGGGCGTGCTTGCCCTTTTATCCGATTCAACCAATGTGGAGCGGGAGGGATTTTCTGTTTCAGATCAGGTGGTCTATGATTCCCTTGGCAAGATCATTTCCACCAGTGAAGGCCGGGTTATTATTGCCCTGTTTGCCTCAAATATTTTCAGAATTCAGCAGATTATCAATATTGCCCTTAAAAATCGGCGAAAACTCGTGTTTACCGGTAGAAGCATTGAGCAGAATATTGCTGTGGCAAAAAATCTCAAGTATCTGGATTATCCAAAAGAAATGGTGATAGGCGTAGAAGAGGTGAAGTTTTATCCTGACAATGAGGTTGTGATCATTACAACGGGCAGCCAGGGAGAGCCCATGTCAGCCCTTACGCGTATGTCAACAGGCCATCATAAGCATATAAATATAAAAAAAGGGGACAGTGTGACCCTGTCGTCCAAATTTATTCCCGGTAATGAAAAGGCCATTGCCAATATTATCAACAATCTGTACCGGCGGGGGGCGGATGTGGTGTATGACAAGCTGGCCAATGTGCATGTGTCCGGCCATGCCTGCCGGGAAGAATTGAAAATGATGATCCAGCTGACAAACCCGGATTACCATATTCCCATTCACGGCGAGTACCGGCATCTGGTTATTCATGCACGGCTTGCCGAGGAACTGGGGATGTCAAGGGATCATGTGCTTCTGGCAGAAAACGGCAGGGTGATCACCTTTGATGAAACCGGTGGTCGCATATCTGGAAGCGTTGAAACCGGACGGATCCTGGTGGACGGAAAAGGCATCGGCGATATCGGCAGAAGCGTGCTAAAGGAAAGACGGGTGCTGTCCGAAGATGGTCTTGTTGTTGTCACCATGGTGATTGATGAGGAAACAGGAATTGTGCTTTACGGACCTGAACTGATTTCCAAAGGCTTTGTTTTTGGCGCGGAAACAGGGTATCTGGTAGATGATGCCCAGTGCGTGATTCTGGAAATCGTCGAGGAAATTGATGCAGGGGTTGAAAACAGGGTGGATCTGATCCGGGCAAAACTTCAGAAAGCCCTGAAACAGTATTTCTTTTTTACGATCAGACGCAGACCCGTGATCCTGCCTATCATAATTGAAGTATGAAAAAAGAAATACTCAGTATCTTTTTTTTGTTTTTATTTGTGCTGACCCTGGTCAGCCTTTTATCCTATGATCCTTCTGACCCTACCGTGATGAGCCATACCTCTCCCCTGTCCGG
>JAWOEJ010000344.1:0-19349 GCA_046482845.1 Desulfobacteraceae bacterium
TTTCTTTTGCAAACTGGCAAATCCGGTACAGCTGCATAACCTGGAAGAGGATACCGGTAATCATAGCAATACAGGCCTGGCCATGGGTGAGAATCTTGCGCCGGGGATCAGTGGGCATCCAGCACTTCATCCCAGTATTTGTACCAGGTGAGCATTTCAGCGAATTCAGTGTAGCAGTCCGGGAAATTGTCAAGACTGAATCTGTCGTAGATGGCCGGATCTGTTACATTGGCCTGACCAATGAATTTGGGGGAAGGATAGTAGTAATCCTCTTCCTGCCAATGGACCGCAATCTGAGCTTCAGTGGTTTCTTCTACATGTCTTTCACTCATTTTTTACCTCCTTAATATATTTAAAAGGTTTGCTGCATTTGTTTTCAAACGTATTTTTTACCACCTCCTTTTAAATAAATGTGTTGAAACCAGGTTTCAATGATTCCACTGCCAGGACACATTGAGACCTTGAAAAGCGGTGCAGAAACAATTTTTTGGATGCCAATACCAGGCGCAGAACAGGTGTCGGCAATTTAAAAGAGAAAATTATCTCTCAACAAAGTGTAACACAGCTAAAAACGGCATTTTTGAAAGTCCTGGCTATAATCCAGGCGCAATAAAGACAGCAACGTGCTGTATACAGTTCAAAAGAAAAATGACAAAATAAGCGGTGAATTTAATTTATATCGTAGTTGCGACTATAGAAAAGGAATTTTGTTTAGTCAATACTTTTTTTAAAAAATTTGATTTTTTTATACTTTGTAAGGTTATGATAACAATTTAGAAGCTGTTGAAGTGTTTAACATCTGAGGTAAACATGTCCCATTGGCACAACGCAGAAGACGGGCAAAAAAGCAAGCAAGATGCATGGATTATTTTTTGGAAGACCCCTAACCCTGTCCCCCGCAATTTTTTTTTGAAATTTTAAAACAGAACAAAAAGGATGGACCTGGAAGATGGGAGGGGACAAGAAAGCAGTGGCGGGCGGATTTATCCCAGCATGAAAACAAAAATTTTTCGCACAATGGGATTTAATGTGGTGCTGAAAAAAGACAGGTCATTTATTCGCATCAGAGCCAGAACTGCGACAAAACCAGCGGACACAGCAATGGAAAAATACCTGGCAGTTTTTTTGTTTTTTATTTTTTCCGGAATAACAAGCCCAATGATACTGGCCCCGGCAAGGGGGGGGACGGGAAGGATATTGAAAACAAAGACCATGATATTTACTGCCACCACAAGGGAAAATACCTGATCTGCTACGCCGAACTGAGTTAGTATAAAAGAGATGCTGCCGGCAATGCAGGCCAGCAGAAAATTGGCAAAAGCGCCGCCGCATTTGACCAGCAGCCGGTAAATCTTTGGGAGTCTAAACCTTTGTGCATTGATATCTATGGGTCTGGGCCAGCCAAAGCCTGCCACTGCAAAGCAGGCAAGTCCCAGAGGATGAATATGGAAAAGTGGATTAAAATGAAACCGGTTCCCATCATCTTTTCGGCTGTCTCCCAGCACAGTTGCCATAAAGGCCTGACCTTCCGCATTAACCGTTATTGTCAGCATGATGGTAACAATAAAAATGATGACCTGGTCAAATTTAAGATGGGCATAGTCAAGAATAAAGGGAACATGAATCAGTGTATTTTCAGGCATGGAATCACTTTTTTCAGGTTAGGTTCATTATCTGTATTCAGGCGGCAAATTTTATTCAGGTAACAATTAATACTTAGGGATACAGACAGAACCAGTGACCGGAATGTCGATGTAAAAAACCGGTCACTGATCTGTTTGCGTCTGCCTTAATCCTGCACAAGTCATTGGGACCCGATATTTAACTATAATTTAAATTAAATCATCATTGCATCATTTTGTAAACAATTTTTTACGCAGTTGCTGCTGCTCCCTGTCCGGTGTACTGGGGTTTTGTCGTTAATTTTGCAAGAATGACCGCGGCAACGAGCATTGCCCCGGAGATATAAAAAGCCAGATTAAGGCTGCCTGTTATATCCTGGATCACGCCGCCTATTCTGGCCATGAAAAATCCCATTCCCCAGCCCAGGAATACCAGACCGTAATTGAATCCCAGGTTTTTGGCACCAAAGAAATCAGCGGTAAAAGACGGCATAAGTGCCAGACCGCCGCCGTACTGCCAGTAAGCGATTCCTACAACCAGGAACAACAGGAACAGATTGGCTGAGGAGATAACAAAGGGAAGCAGAAACATACACACGGCTGACACACCGCAGTTGAGGCAGTAGGCATTTTCACGGCCGATTTTGTCAGAATACATGCCTGTACCGACACGGCCTGAGGCATTGACAAGGCCGCCAAAAGAGACAAGTATCCATGCATTGGCAACAAAGAAGGGCATGCCCTTGGCCGTTGCCATCATCAATCCTTTGGCACTGCTGATAATTAAAAGACCGGACTGGGTGGTGAGGATAAACATAAATACCAGGGCGTAAAACTGCCAGGTCTTCATCATGTCCCCGGCTTCCCAGTCATGGGTTTTTTCCGTGGCAGATGAATGGCCTGAACCTGCTTTTCTCATGGGCGGTGTATAGTCTTTGGGGGGCGCTTTAAGAAAGCATCCGGCGATGGTAACAACCACGGCAAAGAAAACACCCAGACCGACAAAACTTCCTGTAATGCCGTAAGAATCTATGAGTTTCTGTCCGAGCCATCCAATATAAAGGGCAGCTCCGCCATATCCGCCGACAACCAGGCCGGCAATCATCCCTCTTTTTTCAGGGCCGAACCATTTCAGAGCAGCAGGCGTCGGGGCGGCATATCCCATGCCCATACCAAATCCCCCGATAATGCCGAAGCCGATGATCAGGCCGGCATAGCTTTTCATCAGTCCGGCAATGATACATCCGCCGGCCAGAAGGAGCCCACCGGTGATGGCACCGAATTTTGGACTGATTTTGTCCTGTATCCGTCCGCCGGGAATCATCATGGCGGCAAACATGATGACGCAAAGGGAAAACGGCGTTGCTGCCTGGGCATTGGTAAGGTAGATCCATCCTGCGTTCATCCCTGTCATGATTTCACCGGCTCTGTCAACATCAACAAGGGCTGATTTCCAGATACTCCATGCATAAAGAATTCCAAGGCACAGGTTTATGGCTGTTCCTGCAAAGGTGGTGATCCATGCCTGTGTCGGGACTTTTTCAATTGTTTGTGCGCTCATCTAAGACTCCTTTTTAAGTATTATGATCAATGGCTGAAACCGATTGTCCAGCCATTGATGCTGATGATTTTTAATCAGATGAGAGGAAATTGTTTTTCTGCTTAAATAACATGCAGTTCAGTCTCCTTTTTCATCATAATCCCCTGTTAGCGCTACCTGCTGTTTTTCTCCATTTCCTGAATAATTTCAACAACTTCCGGGTTTGCCAGGGTCATGACATCGCCTACATCCCCCTGGTTGGATATGGCTCCGAGGACCCGTCTCATGATCTTGCCTGACCGGGTCTTGGGCATATCAGGTACAATCCATACTTTTCTGGGTTTTGCGATTTTACCGATCTGTGCGCATACTGTATCGGAAATTTTCTTTGCCAGTTCATCGGATGCCTCAAAACCCGGTTTCAGAGCCACATACAAATCAGGTTCCTTGCCTTTGATTTCATGGGCCACCGGCACAACAGCAGCTTCTGCAACTTCTTCGGCCACCAGGGCAGCAGATTCAATTTCCTTGGTGCCGAGACGGTGTCCTGACACATTGATAACATCATCGATGCGGCCAAGAATTCTATAATAACCGTCTTCCGCCCTTACTGCGGCATCCCCTGCCAGATAGGGCCAGTCTCTCCAGTCTTTGCTGTCTGGATTTTTGCAGTATCTGGCAAAATAGGTGTCAACAAACCGGTCACGGTCTCCCCAGATGGTCTGGAACATTCCCGGCCAGGGGTTCTGGATGCAGATATTGCCTGCAATACCCGGTTTGGTGACTTCATTGCCGTCTTCATCGTAGATAATGGGATGAATACCGGGTACGCCGGGACCTGCACTTCCCGGCTTCATGGGTTTAATTCCGGGTACGGTGCTGCACAGAAAGCCGCCGTTTTCCGTCTGCCACCAGGTGTCCACGATAATGGCCTCGCCTTTGCCGACTGCAGATTCGTACCACCGCCATACTTCAGGCTCAATGGGTTCGCCAACCGTTGTCATATGTTTAAAATGATAGGAGTATTTGGCCGGCTCATCCGGTCCTACTTTTCTTAAAGCCCTGATGGCCGTGGGGGCGGTATGGAAGATGTTCACATTCAGTTCCTGGGCGATTCTCCATGACCGGCCTGCATCCGGATAGGTGGGTACCCCTTCATAAATCACCGATGATGCACACAGGGCCAAAGGACCGTATACAATAAAGGAGTGGCCGGTGATCCACCCGATGTCAGCCATGCACCAGTACACATCTTCGGGATGAATATCCTGGACGTATTTGGACATGGCGGTTACATAGGACAGATATCCGCCGGTACTGTGCTGGCAGCCCTTGGGTTTGCCGGTGGTGCCGCTGGTATACATTAAGAACAGAGGATCTTCAGACAGCATTCTTTCCGGTTCAATCCGTCTGCCGTAATAATCTTTGAGCACGTCATTTACAATATAGTCCCGGCCTTCCACCAGGGGCGTTTCTGATGCGTATTTTCCCGGGTACCGCTCCCATACCAGGACTTTATCCACCACCTGTCCGTTTTCCTTGGCAATTTTAACGGCTTCATCTGTATTGATCTTGTGGTTCAGCTGTTTACCCGCCCTTGAATACACATCCATGGCAATTAATACCCTGGACTGGGAGTCAACAATTCTGTCAGCACTGGCACTGGCTGAAAATCCGCCGAAAACCACCGAGTGAATGACGCCGATTCTGGCGCAGGCCAGCATGGTAATGGCCAGTTCCCCTGTCATGGGCATATGGATGGTGACTCTGTCGCCTCTTTTTAACCCTGCAAAATCCCTGAGTAATGCGGCAAACTCATTTACCCGGACATAGAGCTCCTGGTAGGTAATGTGCTCAATCTTTTCCTCTTCCCGTTCCGGTACAAAATGAATGGCTGTCTTGTTTTTGTTTTTTTCAAGATGACGGTCAATGCAATTGTAACTGGCATTGATCAAACCGCCCTTAAACCATTTAAAACAGGGTGCATCACTGGTATCCAGCACTTCATCCCAGTATTTGTACCAGGTGAGCATTTCAGCGAATTCAGTGTAGCAGTCCGGGAAATTGTCAAGACTGAATCTGTCGTAGATGGCCGGGTCTGTTACATTGGCCTGACCAATGAATTTGGGGGAAGGATAGTAGTAATCCTCTTCCTGCCAGTGAACCGCAATCTGAGCTTCAGTGGTTTCTTCTACATGTCTTTCACTCATTTCTCTCTCCTTAAAATTTAGTAGGGTTTATTGAACATTGTATTTTCTCAAGAATTTGAACCAGGAACAGTTAATTCATTAAAATCTGAGAATTCAACAAATTATTTGTCTATCACCTCCTTTTTTATGCAGTTAACCACTCTGCATAATTTTTGTGGATAAATGCCCCATGGTTTATCCAGTGTTTAAATGGGTTGAAACTAGTCTATTCTGAACAAGCCAATATTGAAAAAAAAATCATTCAATATTGAACTGAGAACCCTGACTGATGAGTTGTCCAAACTTAAATTCCTCTGATAATTCAGCCTCACAGAAGAGACTGACAGGGTGAGGAATATATAGATACATCATTTTTCTGCTGTTTATCTTGTTATGAATATCTTAAATTTAACAAATTTTAGTAAAATTATGAGAAAAGAGAAGCTTTTCAGAAAGCGATAATGAGCTGATCAATAGTTTCTATATCTCAATTGTTTCTATACCTCAAAATATCCTGGTTTTCATTTAAAAAAATCGTGTAATGGTTCAGAAGGCGGAAATCTGAATTTTTTTGTCAGTTTTTCTGATTGTCTGCTTTGTAATACCTTGTTTTTTTTAACCAGGATTTTCATTGCATAAAACTTTAGAAAAAAAATGACAAAAAAATAATGAATTTAATTTATATCGTATATGCGACTATAAAAAAGTAATTTTATTTAGTCAATCTTTTTTTTAAAAAAAATTAAAAAAAATTAAAAAAAATAAAAACCATTGCAATTCCCCATCATTTTCAGTTAATATTCAAGTATTTGGTATGAAACAAACAAAAATATCTGGAGGCTGATCCAATGAAAAATCCCGTAGAAAATTATTGGAAACTTAAGCTTGAACTTGTTAAAGAAAAGCTTAAAAAAAACAATTTTGATCCTTACATTGCAGAAAGTGCAGAAAATGCAAAAGAAATCGTTCTTGATCAGATACTGCCCAAACTTGATGTTAAAAGTATTTCATGGGGCGGTTCAATGACCTTTGTTTCAACCGGTCTTTTTCATGCGCTTAAGGATGATAATAATTTTGAAGTGTTCAATACCTTTGACAGGTCGCTTTCAGCAGAAGATTCCATAGTCCTTCGTAGAAAATCTCTGCTTGTTGATCTTTTTATTACAGGGACAAACGGCGTTACTGAAGACGGACAGCTTGTCAACCTGGATATGATCGGAAACAGGGTCTGCGGAATTACCTTTGGCCCGAAACATGTTATCATTTTTGTGGGAAGGAATAAGATCTGCGGTGATATCGAAGATGCCATGTACAGAATTAAAAATTATGCAGCACCGGTTAATGCCATGAATCTTGACAAAAAAACGCCGTGCAGGGAAAAGGGATTCTGCCATGACTGCAGCAGTCCTGAGCGTATATGTAACACCTGGACCATTACAGAAAAAAGTTTTCCCAAAGACAGAGTAAAAGTAATATTGATAAATGAGGATCTTGGGTTTTAGGATTACAAAAACTCAGCCGGTTATTTTAAATGAGTTAAAATCTGAACAGGAAGGGTTCTTCTGCAGGTCAATCTTTGAAACAGAAGACAGGGGGGAACCCTTTTTAAGCCATTGTATCATTTTCTGGATATCTGTTTCATCCCCTTCAATAATCGTCTCAACGTTTCCATTGGCCAGGTTTCTGACCCATCCGGTTATATTAAATTTCTGTGCCGCTCTGCTGGTTTCAGCCCTGAAAAAAACCCCTTGAACCTTTCCGTAGACAATCACATGATACTGTACTTTTTCAGACATCAGCCCTCCTTTTTTTCTGTTGGTCTTTTTTTATTTTTTTCAGCTGTTTTTCCTGCTGTTTAAGCACATAAAGGTGAATGATTTCTTCTTCAGTCTCACTGATTCCTGAAAATTCCAGATGACAGAGACTGTTTTCATCAATGCTGATTATTTTCAGCCTGCAGGAAAAAACAGGCACTTTTTTCATAAAGGGAAGGTTGAGATCAAAGTAGACCACGTCCGTGTCATTCACAGAAAAACCCTGATTAAAAAAGGAAATACCGCCGGCGCTGATATCAAAAAGGGGTAATTTTTTACCCAGGAACATCACTTCAAGGCAGTCTGAACAATCAGCCCTGTACCTGTAGGCACTGCGTTTGTCAGAGGTCGGACTTTCCAGTATGGTTTTATTATCTTGGTGCAGCGGTTTTTTCCAGCACAAATTCAACCCTCCTGTTGATGGCTCTGTTCCCGGGAGACGTATTGGGAACAAGGGGCATGATTTCACCGTATCCTGTTGCTGTCAGTCTTTCCGGTCTGATTCCCCGTTTAATAAAATATTTTAACACTGTTGTGGCCCGGATAGCTGACAATTCCCAGTTGGATGGAAATTTCTCTGTTGAAATAGGGATATTGTCTGTATGGCCTTTTATATTTATGTTGTAGAGAGGATAGTCAAAAATGAGTTTAACAATTTCATCAAAAATAGGAACGGCATTGGGGTTTAAGTCAGCTGACCCGGATTGAAAGAGCGCTTTTCCCTTGACCCTGACAATAATTTTGTTTTCCAGCACAGACACCCCGATATTTTGTTCATGGTCTTTTTTCTGGATAAATTTATTTATATCGTCAACGATTGTTTTTTCCAGGGAATGAAGCCCGGTGACATCCTCAATGGTGATCTTTGAATCAAAGGATTCCGGTATTTCCATAAGCTCCATCAGCCCGGTTAAAGTGACATTTTTCTCCATCTGCGTTTTAATGGTTTCAACAGCGGATTTAAATTTTTCCTGTTCAAAGGATTTCAAAGAGTAGAGCAGAACAAAGAAAACCAGCAGAAGCGTCATAAGGTCTGCATAGGTAACAAGCCAGTCAGCAGTATCATCTTTGGAGACAAGGGATTCTGAAATTTTGCTTTGCTTCATTTGCCCGCCTTTAGATTCATTTCTTTTAACGGCTTTCTCTTTCTGGCTGAGATAAACGAGGATAGTTTTTCATAAATAATAACAGGATTATTACTTTCCAGAATTGAAATAGAGCCTTCAAGCATAATTTCAAGGTTAATGACCTCCATTACAGTTCTGGCCTTTAGTTTTCCGGCAATGGGAAGAAAAAAAAGAGTGGACAAAAGGGATCCGTAAAATGTGGTTAATAATGCAGTTGCCATGGCAGGTCCGATGTTTGAGGGCTCCTGGAGCTGGCTGAGCATTTGTACAAGACCGACCAGGGTGCCGAGCATGCCAAAGGCAGGAGAGTATGTTCCCATTTTTTTAAATACATCCTGAACAATAAAATGCCTCATTTTCAAAGATTCAATTTCCGTGGTCAATGCAGCCCGGATAACTTCATCAGATGAACCGTCAGATATCAGTCCGCAGGCTTTTTTCAGAAATTTGGAATTGGTTTTTACCTTGCCAAGTTCAAGAAGACCCTGTTTCCGGCTGATATGGCATAATTTAATCATTGTGGCCACGGCCTGGTTGGAATCCTCTTTTTCCTTGGTAAAAACAAAATAAGCGGCTTTAAAGGAAGCGGTCACGTCCCTGAATTGAAAGGTTAAAAGGGTTGTGGCAAGCGTGCCTCCCCCCACTATCATCATTCCCGGAATATTGATAAAGTTGTGTATGTCCCCGCCCATGAAGATTGCACTTACAATCAGGGAGATACCTGCGATAATACCGGAAAAAGATGCCATGTCCATTTGAGTGTTCCTGTTTTTTTATCATGCAAGGTTAAGGTCTGCTGATAGAAATCAGCGGACAGTATGATATCCATTATTATTGCGGGAGTAAAAAGTTTTGTTTTTAATTTTTTAACCTATTACAGCCCTGCCGTCAAGTTCTGATCCTGTGCTTTTTTTATATGAAAGCCGTCAGCCGTCAGCCATCAGTACTCAGCTAACAGCTAAAGGCTAAAGGCTAACAGCTAAAAGCTTTCATGCTTCGTTGTGTCCGTCAGGACATGTGGGTTATAAGAAACAAGGAACGGCCTTTTCAGGTTTTCTGTTGCACCAGGTTCTGGATTTTTGAACCAGTGTATAAGGTAAGGCTTGATATGCAGTTTTTCTGATGATATACATCACGATATTATTGCTCCATTTTGGTTCTCAAAGTTCCTGACAGGTAAGCGCTGGGGGCGGGTGCTATTCAAAAAACTTGATGATCGAGTTTTATACGTATTTGTTTTATAGTTTGATAAGGACGTAAAAGAAACGCCTGATCCCTTTGGCCGAAACAATGATCAATGCCAGATTATTTTATGGAGATACAATGCAAAAAAAAATATGCCTGATCTTATGCCTGGTGGTTTTTCTGTTGTCCGGTTGTTCAGACAGCAATGATGAAAAACAAAGGGAAAAAAAACAATCCAAAACAGCTGAAAAACAGGGATTGCCCGAAAAAACAATTACAGCAGTGCTGCCCGAGGGCATCAACTGGCTTACCAATGAAACTGACCCTGTTTTTGCCTCTGAAAAAGCTGTTAAAGGGGGAATTCTTCACACATCCCTGATGAGCTTTCCCATGACATTTCGAACAGTAGGACCGGATTCCAACGGCAGTTTCAGAGACGCCATCCTCGATAATCAGCTTTCGCTTATCAATATCCATCCCAACACAGGCCGTATTATTCCAGAACTTGCCACCCACTGGGCCTTTGACGATGATAAAAAAACCATGTATTTTAAATTAAACAAAAACGCGGTATGGTCTGACAATGTGCCTGTAACAGCATGGGATTTTGCCTATACCCTAAGGTTTATGCGCTCTTCGAGCATTCTTGCCCCCTGGTATAATGACTATTATACAAAGGAGATAGACAAGGTAATTGTGTATGATGATCACACCCTTGCCGTAAAAAGCACCAAAGCCCAGCCTGATCTGTATATGAAAGTGGGGATCGCGCCTACACCAGAGCATTTTTACGGAGATATAGACAGAATGGGCAGTGATTTTGTTCAAAAGTACAACTGGGTGGTGGTGCCCAATACCGGCCCGTATCAGATTTTTGATTTTAAAAAGGGGAAATATATCAAATTTAAAAGAAAGAAAAACTGGTGGGCAGAGAATCTGCGGTTTTTTCAGAACAGGTTTAATGTGGACCGGGTTGTTTTTACCGTTATAAGGGATTACAATATGGTCTGGGAGTATTTTAAAAAGGGAAAAGTGGATGTATTCCCATTGACCATGCCCAAGTACTGGTACAATAGATCCGACACAGCGGTTTTCAACAAAGGCTATGTCAATAAGATCTGGTTCTTTAATGATACCCAGCGCTCAGCATCGGGTATGTGGCTCAATCAGGACAAGGCAGTCTTTTCAGATAAACAGGTGCGTTATGCCTTTGCCCACGGCATGAATATTGACAAGGTGATTCAAAAGGTGCTGCGCAGTGATTACTTTCGGCTGGATCAGGCCTATGTGGGCTATGGCGGGTACACCAACAGGGATATTAAACCCAGAAAATTCAGTCTGGAAAAGGTTAATTCTTTTATGACCCGGGCAGGCTGGCACAGGGGAGCGGACGGGATATGGCAGAAGGATGAACAGCGGTTCAGTGTTGAAGTGGTGTATGGATTTGAAGAACATACCCCGCGGCTTGTGGTGTTGAAAGAAGAGGCCAGAAAAGCCGGTATTGAGCTGAAACTTCAGAAACTTGACAGTACAGCTGCCTTTAAGAAAATCCTTGAAAAAAAACATGATGTGGCATGGATGGGCTGGAGTACAAGCCTTCGGCCTTCCTACTGGCAGTGCTGGCATTCGGATAATGCCCATAAAACCCAGACCAACAATATAACAAACACAGACGATCCTGAGCTTGACACCCTTATTGATCAGTACAGGGCAAGTCTCAACCAAGAGGAGAGAAAAGTACTGTCTGTAGAAATCCAGGAAAAAATTCATGAAACAGGTGCCTTTGTTCCTACTTTTATGGTGCCCTATGTCAGGCAGGGATATTGGCGGTGGCTTCAGCTTCCTGAATGGCACGGCACAAAAAAATCCCTTTCCCTGTTTGATCCCTTTGGCGCCATGACCGGAGGGCTTTTCTGGTTTGATGAGAAAATATTTAAGCAGACCCGGGCGGCCATGGACAATGGAAGCGCTTTTGATTCCGTTGTGGTCGTTGAC
Source organism: Desulfobacteraceae bacterium (assembly GCA_046482845.1). Lineage (GTDB taxonomy): Bacteria > Desulfobacterota > Desulfobacteria > Desulfobacterales > Desulfobacteraceae > DATFJZ01. The sequence continues at coordinate 11,473 of JAWOEJ010000344.1, forward strand.
GAAACATATAAACCGGGAGCTTCCCGGTGAACCGGGACGTGATCTTATGAGCCGGGATGTGATTTTAAAGGTTGAAGATCTGGTCTCTGTGTTTGAAACAGAGTCGGGTCTGGTAAAGGCGGTGGACAGGGCCGGCTTTGAACTGGAAAGGGGGAAAACCCTTGGCATTGTCGGGGAGTCAGGATGCGGGAAAAGTGTGACCGCTCTGTCGATTATGGGACTTCTGCCTAAACCTGCCGGCCGGGTTGCCTCGGGTGTGGTGTTCTTTAACAACGAAAATTTATTGTCTTTTTCTCCTGAAAAAATGCATGGAATCCGTGGAAAAAAAATTGCCATGATCTTTCAGGAGCCCATGACAGCGCTGAATCCTGTACATAAAATCGGAAAACAATTAAAAGAAGTGTATCATCTCCATTTTCCCGGAATGGACAAAAAGGAAATCCATTCTTCCACCATGGATATGCTGGAAAAAGTAGGGATTGCAGATCCCGGTAAAATCCTTCACAATTATCCCCATCAGCTGTCCGGGGGAATGCGCCAGCGGGTCATGATTGCCATGGCATTGTCTGCTTCTCCTGATATTCTTATTGCAGACGAGCCTACCACAGCACTTGATGTGACGGTTCAGGCCCAGATCCTTGAGCTGATAAATGATTTAAAGAACAGGTTTTCCATGGCAGTGATTCTGATTACCCATGATCTCGGAGTCATTGCAGAAAACTGCGACAGGGCTGTTGTCATGTATGCAGGAAAGGTGGTGGAAAGGGCAGATGTGACAGATCTTTTTTCAGCACCTGCCCATCCCTATACAAAGGGGCTATTAAAATCATCGCCTTTTCTTGCCGCCAAACCCAAGACCTGGCTGCCCGCAATACGGGGAATGGTGCCTTCCCTTGAAAATATGCCCAAAGGCTGCCGGTTTTCCCAGAGATGTGCCCAGGCAGAGAAGATCTGTTTTGCCACTTCCCCAGAGGAGGAAGATCTTGGCCGCAGGCACTGGGCGGCCTGTCATTTTCTGGACAGAAAAGATGCCGGAAAAATAAAACAAAAGCCCGGGGGAACCTGTGAGAGTGACAATCCAAATCCAGAGGCCCTTACCGGGGAAACTCCAGAGGCCGTTTCCGGGAAGAATTCAGAGGCCGTTTTCCGGGAACAGGACGTTATTTCCAGGGAACAGACAGATGTCATTCTCAGGGTCAGACATCTTAAAAAGTATTTTCCAGTACACGGCGGCATTTTCCTGAGGCAGAAGGGCTGGGTTTACGCGGTGGATGACGTTTCCTTTGATGTGAAAAAAGGCGAAACCCTTGGCCTTGTCGGCGAGTCTGGATGCGGGAAAACCACTCTGGGCCGCTGCCTTCTCGGCCTTTATCCGTTAACCTCAGGAGATGCAGTGTTCAAGCAGGCCTCCCTTAAGACAATAAGAGGAAGACATTTAAAAAAGCTTCGTTTAAACATGCAGATGATTTTTCAGGATCCCTTTGAATCTCTCAATTCCAGACATACCATACAGGAAATTTTAAGGGAAAAGTATCTGATTCACAAAATCAGACAAAGGGATATGGACAGAGAAATTGCAGATATCCTGGAAAAAGTGGGGTTGTCAGAAAACATACTGACAAAATATCCCCATGAATTCAGCGGGGGGCAGCGTCAGCGCATTGGAATAGCCCGGGCTGTCACCCTGGACCCTGAGGTGATCATATGTGATGAACCGGTTTCTGCCCTGGACGTGTCCATCCAGTCCCAGATTATCAATCTGCTGCTCAGACTGCAGAAGGACATGGGGCTGACCTATGTCTTTATCTCCCATGATCTGGCTGTGGTAAGGCATATGTCCGATTGCATTGCTGTTATGTATCTGGGAAAAATTGTTGAAATTGCAGACGGTGAAACAATTTACAGCCATCCGGTCCATCCCTATACACAGGCGCTTTTGTCTGCAGTGCCGGTTCCGGATCTGTCTCTTTCCAGGAAAAGGATCATCTTGTCAGGGGAGGTGCCGTCTCCTCAAAATCCCCCAAAAGGCTGCAGATTCCACACCAGATGCCCATATGCACAAGACGTTTGTAAACATGAGGAGCCCGTGCTACAATCAATGTCCAGGTCACAGAGAAGTCACTATGCAGCGTGTCACTATCCTTTTCCCCGGGCATGACCCAAAACCGGCAGGGTGAAAATTATGATTAAAAAAATTATTTCAGGCGGTCAGACAGGTGCTGACAGAGCCGCTCTGGATACGGCAATCAAATTCAATCTTTTTCATGGCGGATGGGTGCCGGCAGGCAGAAAAGCCGAGGACGGCAGACTTTCCGACAGATATCACATGGATGAGATGCCCACGGACAGTTACCCCATGCGGACGGAGCAGAATATCCTGGATTCCCAGGGCACATTGATCATTTCAAGGGGCAGGCTGACCAAAGGGTCTCTTTTAACCCAGAATCTTGCGGCTAAGTTAAAAAAGCCGTGCTGCCATATAGATCTTTTGAAAATGGATGAATTTGAGGCGGCAATTATTGTCAATTCCTTTGTTGCAGATTATTCCATTGATGTCATCAATATTGCCGGGCCAAGGGCAAGCAGTGATCCTGATATCTACCGGTCTGTGAAAGCCGTGCTTGAAACCATGATATATATGGAGATCATGGAATCTGACCCTGAAGACCTTGCATTAAACCATCCTGTTATTCTGGAGAGAAAACCTGAAAAAAAATGTGGAAACATTGCGGATTCTGTTGCGTTTCTGGCAGAGGATCTTCCCTTGAAAACAAGATTTTTTATTGCCAATTCAGATGATGTTCAGATTGCCTTTATTTATTTTACCTTGACCGATTATATAAGAGTCAAACTGGGCCTGGACATTGGAAACAGACCCCTGATAAAGGATTGTGCAAAAAAACTCGGGGGTGATACCGTATACACAGAAGATGCGGTTATGGTGATTATAAAGGCATTAAAGGCCTGTCTGAAAAAAGATCATGTGCTGAGGATTGTTAAATGATACCCATCAGGGACACGCTTTACTCAAGAAGTGTGCCTGTTGTTACCTATTTTTTAATGGCCTGCACTGTTATTGTGTTCTTGTTTCAGATGGGTATGGGGACCGGCCAGGAACATTTTGTATACCTGTACGGACTTGTTCCGGCCAAATATACACTACCCGAGGTTTCCCAGTGGTTTTCAGGGTTTAATCTTTTGATATCGCCTTTTTCCTATATGTTTCTCCACGGCGGATTCTGGCATTTTCTCGGTAATATGTGGTTTTTATATATTTTTGGGGATAATGTGGAGGAACACTTGGGTTCCCTGAAATTTCTGGTGTTTTACCTTTTATGCGGTTTTTGTTCCGGTGGTTTCCATTTTTTATTAAATCCCTTTTCCGCTGTCCCCACCATAGGTGCCAGCGGGGCAATCGCCGGGGTTATGGGGGCTTATTTTCTCCTCTATCCCGGGGCAAAAATTTTAACCCTTATCCCTATCATCATCATTCCCTGGTTCATTGAGATACCTGCTTTTATTTTTCTCGGCATCTGGTTTCTCATACAGTTCTTTAATGCTGCAGGAAGCCATGCAGGGTCAGGGATTGCCTGGTGGGCCCATGTGGGCGGATTTCTTTCTGGGATGATTTTATTAAAATTAAGTGCTTATCTTCCTGATATGGGGGCAGATAAACAGATAAAAAAGGCGGCTCCGAGGCGGAAAACACCAAAACTGCAGGTGATTAACCCCAAAGCAATTGATCATTCCCCTGATCTTTTCGGCACCCTGGAAATTTCATCCATTGAGGCCATTGCCGGTGCAAAAAAAATTGTTAATATCCCCTGGGGATTTTACAAACGTGTTTACCGGGTTAATGTTCCTCCCGGAGTCAGGCAGAATACCAAACTCAGGCTGGCCGGTATGGGAAAAGTGATTTCAGGAGCGGCCAGGGGAGATCTCTTTCTCAAGATAGATATCAAAAATGATTTTTAATCGGAAAATTTTATTTTATTTTATCTTTGGTGTTTTCGCTCTTTTGTTTTTTTTCATGATCAGTTACAGTTTTCTACCCGGTTTCGCTGAAAAAAAAATAAGAGAAATCATAACCAGAACAGAAGGGTTTGACAACTTTAATATTCATATAAACCGCATTGGTCTGTCAGGGTGTGATATCACAGGAATCACAACGGGAAAAACGCTTTTTATCGACTGGGTTCATCTTGATTATTCTTTTGAATCACTTCTGAACAAGCGGATCAAAACCCTTTTGGTTTCAGGCGTTCACATCAATGCCGGGATTGATGATTCCGGGTTGATACTTCATGATTTTCAAAATACTGCTTCATCCTCTAATTTTTTGAACCCTCCGTCATCTTCCCTGGAAAACAAATTACCCCTTGAAAAACTGGAAGACCAGCTGGGCGCTCTTCTGAACCTGCCATTTATGCCGGAGAAAATTGTCGTTCAGAACGGTATTTTAAATCTTAATGTAAAAGGAAGAAAAAAATCTATTCCCTTTGAAGCCAGTTTTAGTGTCAGGAAAAGACAATCCAGGGGCAGGGCAGAGGCATCTTTTTCCTGTACCCTGGATGAACCTGTGACGCTTGCAGCCTCCCATGGCGATGGTGTTAACACAAGGATCAAAGAGGCTCACTGTTTTCTTGAATCAAAATATTTTGACATGAACGGGAACAACAGCGCCCAGGCAAACAACTCTTCTTTAATACGTGCAAAGGGTGGGTTTTCCATGGAAATTCTTGAAAACCCGGAATCTATGCATGTAAACCAGGAACCTGTGAATATCCAGTTCAACTTCAGCGCGGATGCAACCGCCAGCGGCCGGTGGCAGGCCGTTTTAAACAGTGAAGAAAAAGTTGACATAAAAAGTACCCCCCCGATCTGCTTAAGTTTTTTTGAGGGCAGTGACATCTGCCTTGACACGCCTTTTTTGGAAATTAAAGCCAAAGGAGCGGATCTTAAGGGTGATCTTGAAATGACAGCCGGTTTTTCAGGTGTTACAGTCCAACACTCTGATACTCTGGCACGTATTTTAAGCCCTGAAATCAAAGGTCATGGGAGTTTTGATGTTAATTCACAAGACAGTCCTGGAGAATTTAAATTTAATATTGTTTCTTCGGATTTCAGAATCAGTTCTCCTTTTTTTGAGTTTAAAGGGCCCGGGGTAAGGATTCCCGGCTCTGTTTGTGTTTCAGCAGATTTTTCGCACATACTTAAGGTGTTTCCCGCCTTTTACGGTGCCAGTGCCGAATTTGAGGCATACAGCGCAGGCATTGAAAATATTGAATTTAAACTGCCCCTGACCTTTCCCCCTAAAGGTGAAACAAAAAAGGGGCGTTTTTCAGCATCAAAACTCATGTTTAAAAATGAAAATTTCGGGCAGATCACAGGAACCATTCAACAAAAAAAAGGGCTCTTTCTTGTTAACGGCCTGGCAGATATCACAGGAATGTTCACCTCCCCTGAAAAAAGCCTTTCCCTTAATTTTTCCTCCAGGGCGGACCTGTTAACAGAAGACACCCCCCTAAGTGGGTTTTTAACCTTTAAAACAGATAAACAAAGAATCTCATCTGATGTTTTAAAAAGGAAATTTTACAATTCAGATATGAAATTTGAGTTTATCACTGCATCCCAGGGAAGGGTGGACGTTACCAACGGCAGAACAACAGGCAGGTTAACGATTGATTTGTCCGGGGGATCATTGTTTCTTGACCAGGAGAATCTGTCTGTACAGGGAATAGACACCCAGGTTCAGATCAGGGATATTTTTGCCCTGCAGAGTACTCCAGGCCAGAAATTGACCGTTGACCAAATTGACATCAATGATATTCATATTGCAGATGCTGAGGTTGTTTATAATATTGAGTCTGACAGATCGCTTCTCATCGAGTCCTGCCGGTTTAAATGGTGCCAGGGAATGGTATCCACAGGATCATTGAGGATTGATTCCCAAAAGGATGAATACGCCCTTGATTTATACTGCGACCGGTTGCGGCTGTCTGAGATTTTAAAGGAGATCGGCGCATTCCAGGCAGAGGGACAGGGCAGTTTAAACGGAAAAATACCTTTGTCCTATAACAAAGGAAGACTTGAATTCAACAACGGGTTTCTTTACTCAACCCCGGGGCAGGGAGGCACCATACGCATCATGGGCACTGATATTCTCACATCAGGTATTCCTGGTGATTCAGTGCAGTTTTCCCAGCTGGAACTTGCAGGGGAAGCGTTGAAAAACTATACTTACAAGTGGGCAAAGCTGAATTTAAATACCATTGGAGATGATCTTGTGGTCAACATGAAGTTTGACGGCAAGCCGGAAAGCAACCTTCCCTTTGTGTATAAAAAGGAAGTAAGCCGGTTTGTCCGGGTTGATGATGCACATCCGGGTTCACATTTTCAGGGCATCGCCATTGACGTGAATCTTAAACTTCCCTTGAACAGGGTTTTGAAATTCGGCACCAGTCTGAATCAGATGCTTGAAAACACCCCTTAACAATGGTGAGTTGACTCTTGCCTTGAAACTTGAGCAATCTCAGGTGACGTCCATAAAACTGGTTAAATAAATTTGCTTCTGATTACTTCATGGTGTATAGTTTTTTTTGCTGGGCGTGTGATGAGTGCAGAGGGATTTGGTAAAGCCAACGGTTTTTATCCACGAAGATAAGTCTGTCACCTCTCTCCCTTTATGACGTTGTTGAGTCCACAATATCCCTTATCTGTACTGTGATTGGACATGACAAGATTGAGTTAAGTCTGCGCATTGCCCAGGGACAATTCAAAGGCAGGCATTTTCAGGCTCCAATTAAGAAAAAGGGCAAAGGTCTGGGTCTTAAAAAGGATTTCTGGAAAAACAATGTCAATTGATTGTTTTTTTTAAGAAATCATATTTTGAGATTCACGGGCGCACAAAACTTTTGTTGACAAATAATATGTTCTTAGCTATCCATAAGCTATCCATTTCAGATGAAAAGCTGCATTCCACATGGAAAACCAGATGCAGCAGCAGTTTTTATTAAATTATACCCACAGGGTATCAATGGGCTGCCCAGGGGGCGGCAAGGAGGTAAAATGGAAAAGATTCTGATTGTTGGATGTAAAAAAGCCATGGATGATGTCTGCATCGGATGCTGCCGGTGTATGGTCGGTTTCAATAGAAGAGTGGGCGAGTTTGAAGCCTATAAGGACAAGGATGCAGAGGTGATCGGACTGATAAATTGCGGTGACTGCCCCGGGGCCACCATTGTCACCCGTCTGGCTCAGGTCAAGTTGTGGAACAAGGCTGTTGATGAAAAAGTCACCAAAGTCCATATTGCGCCCTGTATTATTGATCATTGTCCGTATAAGGATGTTTTGATCAGCAAAATTAAGGCCAAGGCTGGAGTTGAAGTGATTGAAGGGTGTCACCCCTATAAACCATCAGATATTTTTGCATAAGGGATCTGTATTTGGGAGGGGTCAGGCCTGCGTTATTGGTATTATCTGTGCTGTTCCGGTTTCACAGCGGTAGTTGGTTGATAACGCCAACAACGCAGGCCTGCCCCGTTTTTCTGTTTAATTGTTACTCGATCATTCTGCTCTCCTTTGGTTCTCAATGTTCCTGACAGGCAACCGAAAGGGGCGGCGCTGGGCCCTTACATAAAAACTTGATAATCCAGAGTTAATGTTTCTTCTCTGATTCCGGGAGAAAAGGACAGATGTCATTATGTCTTTGGCCTTTTCTTGATAATCAAGTGATACAGGGCAGGCAGAAATGAAAACAGATAATTGCTGTTTTATGCCTCAGTGTCCCTGTCATCCCCATGGGGATCAGTTGAAGCAGGCTCAAGGGCAAGCTCTTTGATTTTATACAGCAGGGTCTTGTAGCTCACTTTTAAAAT
>JAWOEJ010000395.1:0-14019 GCA_046482845.1 Desulfobacteraceae bacterium
GTGGTATTGCCTTTGATGGCGAGCTTTTTAATGTAACACAAAAATAACACAGGATGTCTTCATGTTTCTTCTCAACATCAGCGCCAGCCAGGCAACCGAATATTATTTCAAAGAAGATCCTATTTTTGGGGTTAAAAGTTCATACCGCGGAAATCTGGCGAAGAGTTATGGGATCGAAAACACACCCTGTAAAGCGCCTGTTTTTTCATTGCTTGTCAACGGTTGTACACCCCAGGGTGATCACGTAATAAAAGACGGCAGAAAAAAGACAGATGAACCTTATCACAGAGCTGCCATCGATCTGTTACTGTCACCCAATAAATCCACGAGTATTGCGGCACTCCATTTGGGTGATGACAGAGTTACTTCAGCACACATTGAAGCTGTCAACCGGACCATAGATTATATCGAAAAAAATTTTATCTGTGCCAGGGAATATTCGCTTAATATCCCAGCCATTCGAAACACTGGGAACGGGTTGTTTGTCTCTTTCACCCATTCAGTTTCAAGGGCCACATCGGGTGCGTTGCCTGATCCGCAACTTCATACCCATGTTCTGATTGTCAACCAAACCAAAATTTCCAATAAGCACAGGGCGATTTTTTCTGATGTTTTATATGCCAATCAGACCTTAGTCAATCAAATCTACCAGAATGAACTTGCGAGAAATATTCATAATCTGGGGTATGAATTGGATTGTGATGGTAAGGGCAAATGGGAAATTGCAGGGATAACCCAAGAACATATCCGAAAATTTTCAAAACGCCGGTTGGAAGTCCAAAAAGATGAAAATGAATTACGCCATTCGAGGAAATACCCAAATGCCCGTGAAGCAAAACTGAATCAATTTGCCGCACTCCAATCCCGCACCAAAAAGAATACTGAAATTACGGAAACAAAACTCAAAGAAGGCTGGGAGAAAGAGGTACCAAAAACGACAATCAAACAATCAATTGAGAAATACCGGAACAAACCCCGTCACGATAAAAAATTGACCCCGAAGGATTATATCCGGCTTGGTCATGACTCCATCCATCAGGCTAAATCTTTGTTTACCCGAAACCAAATCTTAGATGTGTCCCTGAAATTGATATTTCAATTTGTTTAACCTCCAATCAAAAACCAAGGTTGATTTGCTTATCTGGGATCAAAATAAAGCAGTTGTTTTTTCTGTCAAGTAAAACCTGCTTCAACAGGCTCAACAAAAGGAATATGCCTGGTGTGTACTTTGTTTTATTGCTTTTAGAGAACAGACAGGGTATAATATTCTTTTCGATATTTTCCTCAGTATCACCATTAAATATTGTACGATACGATTCCTCTGGTAAAAATTTATCAGGGAACTTTTATATTTTCACTCTTTTTTTATTTTAAGGTAAAAGATTATGTTATCTGAAGACAAACAGCAATCACCAGGATTCGGGGATATGGGACTTTCGGTGCCCGTTATCAAAGGATTAAAGGATGTGGGCTATGAAACCCCGACATCCATACAGGCCTTAACCATCCCCCCCGTTCTGGATGGAAAGGATGTCATTGGCCAGGCTCAGACCGGTACGGGAAAGACCGCTGCCTTTGCCCTTCCACTGCTTTCAAAAATTAATACCAGAAAGAAAAAACCCCAGGTGCTGGTGCTTACCCCCACCCGGGAGCTTGCCATTCAGGTTGCAGAGGCCTTTATGGGATATGCGGCCCGGATAAAGGGCTTCCGGGTCCTTCCTGTTTACGGCGGTCAGGCTTACGCGGGCCAGCTCAAGCAGCTCAAGCGCGGTGTCCATGTAATTGTCGGCACACCGGGCAGGCTCATGGATCACATGCGCCGGGGAACCGTTACCTTTGAATCGCTCTTTTCCGTTGTTATAGACGAAGCCGATGAGATGCTGCGCATGGGATTTATTGATGATGTGGCGTGGATTCTGGATCATGTACCAAAAGAGCGCCAGACAGCCCTGTTTTCCGCTACCATGCCGCCAGCCATACGCAGAATTGCCAGAACCTATCTTACGGATCCGGAAGAGCTGACCATCAAATTAAGGACCACCACAGCAGACACCATTCATCAGCGGTTCTGGATGGTAAAGGGGACCCATAAACTGGATGCCCTGACCCGGATCCTTGAAGCGGAATCCTATGACGGCATTCTGGTCTTTGTCCGGACCAAGACGGCCACAATGGAAATCGCAGAAAAGCTGGAAGCCCGGGGATTTGCCACAGAACCCTTAAACGGGGATATTGCCCAGAAATCCAGAGAAAGAACTGTGGAAAGGCTGAAAAAGGGTAAGATCGATATTATTGTGGCCACGGATGTGGCTGCTAGAGGTCTGGATGTGGACCGCATCAGCCATGTGATCAATTATGACATCCCCAACGAGGCAGAATCCTATATCCACCGTATCGGCCGGACCGGACGGGCCGGACGCAAAGGGGATGCCATTCTTTTTGTGTCACCGCGGGAAAGGTGGATGATCAAGGTGATTGAAAAAGCCACCCGCCAGAAAATTGAAATGATGACCCTGCCTTCTCCGGAATCCATTCATAACAAACGCATTGCCGATTTTAAACAGCGTATCACAGACACCCTGGCATCCAGCGACCTTGGCCTGTTCCGGGACCTGATGGATCAGTACAGGCAGACCTATGATGTGCCGGCGCTTGACATTGCCGCAGCCCTTGCCTGCATGGTACAAAAGGACAAACCGCTGCAGCTGGTGGAAGAAAAAAAACAGGGACAGGATAAACAAAACAGCAGAAAAAAAGGGCCTGATAAAGAATATTCGACAAAACCTGATAGGGAAAAAGAAAAGAAAAGGAAAAATACAAAGGAAAGGGAAGACCCAAAGGGAAAGGAAAGATCAAAGTCAAATAAACGGGACGGAAAGACAAAACCGCCCGGAAAAACAAAACAGGCTTTTACTGCCCCTGAAAAAGGAATGGAGCGGTTCCGCATTGAAGTAGGCCATGCCCACGGCGTCAGACCCGGTGATATTGTGGGGGCTGTATCCAATGAAGCCGGTCTTGAATCAAAGCATATTGGAGAGATTAATATCAATGATTCCTTCAGTACAGTGGATTTACCAGAAGGAATGCCGGATGATGTTTTTAACCTGTTAAAAAAAGTGCGGGTATGCCAGCTTCCCATGAAGATCACCCGGGTGGCGCAGGAGTGATCAATACTTTTAAACGGCCCTTTTCCGCTGCATAGGCAAACGCGTCTATCCCCTGATCAAGGGGGAACTCTCTGTCAAGGAGAGGGGCTGTATGAACCAGTTTCCGGGCCAGCAGACGCAGTGCAGGAGCAAAGGGGCCGCACCTCGACCCTGTCAGGGTTATCTCGTTCACCACAAGGGATGTCAGATCCAAAGAACCTGAACCTTTAAATGTGCTTTTTAAAATGATATGTCCCCCTGGTTTTACATATTCTACAGCTCTGACTGCGCCCTGGGGGGTACCTGTACACTCCACAACAATATCTGTTTTTTCAGGCAGAAAAAGTTCTTTTTCAAGGCAGACCGCTATATCCATCTTTTCAAGGATATTGAGTTTTTCAGGGTGCCTGCCGGCAACAAGCAGGCTGCACCCCGTCAATTTCAATACCTGGGCAATGAGGAGGCCGAGTTTCCCGTCTCCAATGACCAGGACCGACGCCGTGGGCTTTATGTGAACATCCCGGGTGATTGCCAGAGTGGCTGCCAGGGGTTCTGCAAAAACCGCCTCCCTTGTGGGAAGGGTGTCTGGAACCACATGGATGTTTTCTTTGGGCAGCACACAGTATTCTGCCATGGTACCGTTTCTTCCCAGAATACCCGGCACTGTTCTGTGCGGGCAGTGGGCAGAATTTCCCCGTAAACAATACTCACATTGTCCGCAGCCGCAGTTTATCTCCCCGGCCACCCGTTTTCCTTTTAAATCACTTTTGTCTGCTTCTTCCACAACACCGATAAACTCATGACCCAGAACACCTGAAAAGTTCTTGTATCCTTTCATGATCTCCAGGTCTGTGGAACAGATGCCGGCCGTGAGCACCCGGATCAAAACCTCGCCGGGTTTCCTTTCAGGTTTCGGGAAATTTTTATCAAGCTTAAGATGATTGTTTTCGTATATCAAGGCTTTCATATAAAAGTTCCTGTAAAGGGTCAGGCCTGGTTAATCGGTAAAGTATGCCTCTGACATGGAAGAGGTCATCTGTGTACTTTTGTTCAGGATTTCAGCCAGGCCGCTGATTTTCGGCAGCTCATAGGTATAAAAATACCGGGCCACAACGATCTTGCCCTCAAAAAAGTCTTTTTCCCTTTTCTTTGGTTTTCTTTGATCAAGGGCCGCGGCTGCTGCAGAGGCCATGGTCAGCCACTGCCAGGCAATGACCATTGTTGCAGATCTCTGGATCCAAAGCTGAGTAAAAGCCTGGCCGCCCCTGTGGTCAGACCGGAGTAAACTGCTGCTGAATAATTGGCTGAAGAAAAAATAAAATTAATGCAGTGGAGGATAGAAGCCGGCATGTTTTCCCCTTCCCATTCTTCCGGAAAAGGCGCGGATATCCAGCCGTCCCGCCCCAGAATTTCCAGCATGGGCCTTACCCCGGGATGAACCTTAACCTGTCCTTTAACAAAAACCGGGGGAGTTCTGTCCATTTCCTCGAACATGGGGTGCATGAGTTTATTTGCGATATCAAGGGCTGCCTTTAACACCATATCCAGGGTTTTTAAAGGATAGCTGCTTAATACCTCTTTGCTCCGGTATCGGCTGCTCCTGGAATTAAGGGTAAACACAAGATTATCCATACTCATGAATCTGTCCGCCATTATTTAAACCTCCTGGGAAAAATGATTACCTGTTCAAAATTGTAGTCCATACAAAGCCACTCAACAGAAGAAACATTTAGAGAATTCCCTTTTCACTGGATTTACAAACGTCTTTGAGAATCATGATTTCATCGTCAAGCTGGCTGAGCAATGTATCTTCATAGACTTCCCCCGGGCCCATGACAGTCAGTTTTTTATATAAGGAGGGGATATCGAATAATCGAACAGCCTGCGTCTTTCCGTTTTTATCTTTGTAAAGATAAACAACGCCTTTAATGGCAACTTCATCCTCTATATAGTTTAAAATCATTGGACTGTGAGTAGTTACCGTAATCTGCAGAGGGGCATCTACCAGTGAATCCATTAAAAATTCTATTAACTCAGGGTTAATTCCATTCTCTATCTCATCCAGTAAAAGAAAACTCTGCTTTTTTGATAATTGAGCAAAAATAGCCAACAGCCGAAGGAATCCGTCTGCGACATGTCTTGCTTCTGTTTTTATAGAATGTTTTTGAAAATTTTCTTTAAATGTTAATTTTTTCCAGCCTGACTGCATGGCTGAGATATCGATTCCTTTCAAAGCCGGATAACATTGGGTCATTTTCTCAAGAATTTTTGCTCGTTTTCCCTCACTCATCTCATATAAAAAAGCAGATAAGCGTTCACCACCCAGGCCAAGACTGTTTCCGGCTTCTCTTGTTCTCTGCCGCAACAGCTCCGGTGATAAAAGATCAAATGCATCTATCTCTCCAATAAATTTCTTCAATTGCAATAAGTTAGTGGGAAGCTGAGATTCTTTTATTTGAGACATCAGAGACCCCTGATAATCAAAGGTAATACGACCTGACATTTTAGTATCAGAAAGCGAACCAAAAGAATCGATTTTAGTTTCGTTATGGTTTCCCGTTTCAGGTTTTCCATATCCTCCTTTAACAGCTGATTTGTCTCCCTTAATAGAGTAATGCCCCTCTTCAACTTTTAACATCAGATTTCCATTCCAGACGACTCTTTCCGAAGTACAGCTCAAGGAACTCCGATTAAAACTTGCATTCCAAAGAATCTCGGTGTTTTCCGCATCCTCAAGCAGTATTTCAAAACTTATATTGCTTTTTTGGGTCAATTTAGAATTGATGTCATTGGATTTCCAATGCCTCTTATCCAACCACCCTTTAAGATCCCCCTGTACCTGCTGGGACAAAAAGTCAAAGAATTGCAGCACTGTAGATTTTCCAGACCCATTTAACCCAACGATGCAGTTAAACTTTGCAAGGGGCAAACCAAAATCAACCAGCGATTTGAAATTATCTACTTTTATATGTTTTATTTTCATGGATCAATTTCCCTGTGCCGATCCCAAGTTACTATTTTTGAGCCTTTTGAATCCTTAGGGATCTGGAAAAAAATAATATACGCATATTGCGCAGGATTTTTGTCTGTCTTCAAGGCGCGGCAATGGGGGGCATATTGAAATATGTCCCATTGGCGCAACGCAGAAGACGGGCAAAAAGACAATCAAGATGCGTGGATTATTTTTTGGAAGATCCCTTACCCTGTAATTTTTGTTAAATATTGTGAAAACATATCATATGTGATTAGAAATAATCAAAACATCTTTCTTTTTAAATGCTGATTTGATCCTTTCAAAAATTTTAGCAGGGGGCTTATCGTATTGAAAACAAAAAACCCCAGGAAAACTGGGGTTTTATTGCTATTTTTGTACATTTTATTCTAAGGTTTTTCTCAAAACGGGATATCATCTTCAATAGAAGTGCTGCTATCCTGGCCCGGCATGGCATTGTTCGGCTGGGACGGGTAGCTTCCGCCCTGGAGGGGTGGTTCTGGCTGGGAGTTACCGCCTTGATTCTGGAAGCTGCTGCCCTGGGGGGACGGTTCAGGCTGGAAGTTGCCGCCCTGATTCTGATAACCGCCGGTCTGGCCCTGAAAAGCACCGCCCTGGCCTGCATCCTGTTTTCCGCCAAGGAACTGAACCACATTGGCAATTATCTCTGTACTGTAATGGGTCTGGCCCTCTTTTTCATAGGAGCTGGTCTGCAGCTTCCCCTCAACATAAACCTGTCTTCCCTTGGAAAGGTATCTTTCGCAATTTTCCCCCTGTTTGCCGAAGACAGTTACCCGATGCCACTCGGTACGCTCCTGACGCTGACCCTGCTGATCTGTCCATACATCGGTTGTGGCAACTGCCAGTTTAACTACTGCCGTACCCTGCTGGGAATACCTGATTTCAGGGTCACGTCCCAGATTTCCAACAATTATTGCTTTATTCACACCAGCCATTGATCCTCTCCTGTTTTCTTGATATTTATCTGCATTTTTTATCTTTTTAATATAAAATCCAACAGGTTAAATTTTTTCCTGTTTTTTTAAAAAAGAGTACCTTATTCAATGGATTCTGTCAAACTTAATCAAAATCCCGCAGCGATTCCTGTTTTAACCGGGAGTTTCACTCTTTTCATCTCCTTTATATGTCAAATGCCCATTTACACCCTGCCCACCGGTGCCAGATAAATGGTAAACTCTTCTTTGCCGTCCACACCGATCAGGGTATCCATTTTTTCCTGGTCATACGCCCCTATGGCGCAGGTCCCGGCATTGACGGCGCTGCAGGCCAGATACAGGTTCTGGCATAAATGACCGGCATCCATAAGGATCACCCGGTGGGCGCACAGCCCGTACCGCCATTCCATCCGGTAGGGGATGGTTGTCCACACAAAGGTAACTGCACCGCTGCCCGCATACCGCTGGCCAAAGCAGCCCATTGTCAGTTCATCCCTTATTGCAGGGATTTCAGAAATAAAAACCAGTGCATGGTTCACCGGCAGAAACCGGTACAGACCAGGCCTGAGATCTGTAATATTCATGATGAACACATAGGTTTCAAAACTGTGACGGGCCCCTGCCGAAGGAACGGTCCGGTAGGAGGGATTCTCTCCGGAGGGATCAGAAATGCCCTGGGTGGCCCAGAGCAGAAATCCCAGTTCTTCAAGGGTCAGGGGATCTGCCTTGAACCGCCTTGCACTGCGCCTTTCAGCCATGGCAGATAAAAGACGCTTTTCTTTTACACTGTCCGGCCAGTGGGTCCGGCCGGGCAGAGGAATGATCTCAGCGTCCAACGGACAGGGCTTCTGAACTGCAGGTGCAGGGATTCCTCTGTTCTGGTCTGTTTCTCTGAAATTAAAGGACTGTCTTAATGTGTCCTTTAAAAAAAAACGGTGCTCCTCTTTTTTATTCATTTTTTTCCTCCAAACATATCAAATCTGCTGAATTGCCTTGTCAATCCCGACAGGATAGGCTAAAAGCTGTTTATGAAAAAAACACCCCTGGAAAAACGCATCAAAAGACGGATTACAGCACGCAGACACATTTTTTTTGCCGTCACCCCCCCGGGCCTGAAACGGCTCTGCCACAGAGAACTGATACAGCTCGGCATGGACGATGCTGTCATGATTCCGGGAGGCGTTGAATTTAAAGGATTTGTCCATGACTGCTATACAGCATCCCTGTTTCTTGGCAGCCCGTCCCGGATTAAAATGCGTATAGCCGCGTTTAAGGCGGAAAACTTCAGAACCCTGGAAAAAAAACTTAAAAATATTGAATGGGAACTATACCTTAAAAGCAATACCCATGTAAACTGTGAAGTGACCACCCGGCACTCCAGGCTCTATCACAAAAAGGCCATTGCCCTGAAAACCGAGGCCGCCATAGTCCATCATTTTTTGAACACAGACAATACCGCCAGATCAGAAACAAAAAGCAGAGATCCAAAGCCCTGCAGCGCAACCATATTTATCCGGGCAGAAAACGATCAGTTTGACATCTCCCTGGATGCCAGCGGCGACCTGTTGTATAAAAGAGGAATAAAAAAAGAGGTGGGGTCTGCGCCCATCAGAGAAAATCTTGCCTTTGCCCTGTTAAATGCAGCAGGATTCACAAAAGACGACATCCTTTTTGACCCCATGTGCGGTTCCGGCACCTTTATCCTGGAAGGAAGCATGATAAAAAACAATATCCCTCCTGGATTCTACAGAACATTTGCCTTTGAAGACTGGCCCTGTTTCAGCATCGGAAAATGGGATTATATCAAAAACCAGGCAGAAAAAAAGATAAAAAATACAACGGAAACAACCCTGTTTGCATCGGATGTGGATAAAAAAAATGTAGATCAGCTTAAAGCTGTACTGGCTGAATTGAATATGGCCGACACTGTAAACGTATTTACAAAAGATTTTTTTTCCATCAAAGCCAGCGACCTGTCCCTGAAAAAGGGCGTTGTTGTTCTGAACCCGCCCTATGGAAAACGTATGGGAAACCCAAAGGATGTGTATTCACTGTTTGTTAAAATCGGAACCCATCTGAAAAACAATTTCAGCGGATGGAGAACAGGTATTGTACTGCCGGACAAATCCCTTGCCCGTGCACTGCCCTTTTCTGTTTCCCTGACCCCTGGGTTCCATGGCGGCCTTGATATTTTTACAGCCACGGGAACAATCCCATAAAACCGGTGATCCGGTCCATGAAAAAGTAGAAGGGCCGCGGACATTACTCCCAGAGTAATTACTCAATGGACTGCTCAATATCAAGATCAATAGCTTCTGCCAGTTTTTTCAAAGTAACGGTTCTGGCATTCGCATCCGGTTCAACCTGGTTTTCAACGAGGCTTTTGTATCCCTACTAGGGGATCAGGGCAAAGGCCGGTTTATTATTTTGTACTACCCTGTCTTGAATATCATTAACAGATGTGCTATTTTTAATTTATAAATCTGATACGCTGAATCAGAGTCTTTTAATATATGAGTGAATAAATGAACGATCGGCAAATAGATGGTTTTGAGTTCATTAGCGAAATATCAGCTGTTGAAATTATTGCTGTAAATTTATCTATTCGAGAACGAAATAGATTAAAAAAAAAATTCGGAAAATATCGTTGGAAAAAGATGAAAGGTATCGCCTATATTCGATTTCCAAATGGAAAAAATCATAAAGCAGAAATACACTGGTACGAAGCACATGGCGTTGGACGTCGAAAAATGAAGATTAAACATATTTTGGAGTAATGGAAATTGCAATTTGCTATTTGCATAACAAGTAAAGGATATGATGACCTGGAAAACAGGAAAATTTACCGTATTGTCCCCGATGAAAAAGCATTGAAAGCTGGTTGTCTTCGTGTAATTGATGAATCAGGTGAAGATTATATTTATCCGTCAGATAGATTTCTTATTGTAGAATTCTCAGATGAAATACAGGAAAAATTATTAAAGTCAATTACTGCTGAAGCAGCATAGCTGAAAAAGTGGGGAAAAACTCAAATTCTATTTTTGATTGGCTCATATTGCCTTTAGCGGATCAGGCATCCCAAATGCAATATGAGCCAAAGCGGTTATCCGGATATGACGGTAAAGGCTTCACTCCCGGCAGGCAAAGAAATTCCTGTATCGATCTTCCAGACAGAAATCCATCCGGGAGACGTGTTACCCTGCAAAAGATGCATCATCAATATCAATTGCCGCACCCCCCAGATTCTTCAGGGCGTTGAGGTTACCCATGGTAACGGGCAGCTGGGTTTCCACAAAAAACTGCAGGGATTTGATCTGGCCGTCGTAAAAAGGTTTGTCCTTTTTCTTTGCCTTTTCAAGCTTCTGGGCTGCAATGGATGCTCTCCACAGCAGCATCCATGCCATGACAACATCGCCTGTGGCATCCTGAAAGGGATGGGCATTGGCAAAGGCGTTAAGCACTTTTTCAGACATGGCGGTCTGGCCGATATTCAGGGCAACATCCCCTAAGCGGTTCAGGGCCTTTTCAAAACTTTCCGCATAAGTTTCAAGTCCCGGGGCTGCTTTTGCTGCAGCTGTGGTTTTCTGCATCTCGCCGAAAAGAGCCATCACTGGTTTTCCCTTGTTCATGCCGAGTTTTCTGCCCAGAAGATCCATGGCCTGGATACCATTGGTTCCTTCATAAATCATGGTGATTCTGCAGTCACGGAGCAATTGTGCCATGGGATACTCTTCAATGAACCCGTAGCCCCCGTATACCTGCATGCCCTGGCTGCAGATGTCAAAGGCACGGTCTGTCACATACCCCTTGGCAATGGGAGTCAGCACTTCAACAAGACCCTGAAACTTCTGTTTTTCATCCTCTGTTTCACCCACAGCCGCCATGTCTGCACAATAGTTCACATAGTAAAGCAGACTTCTCATACCCTCAACAAAAACCTTCATCTTCATCAGCTGACGGCGGACATCAGGATGTTTAATTATAGGTACAGCCTTGGCATCGGGATTCATCATTTCCAGAAGATTCTTACCCTGGATTCTCTGCTTGGCATAATTCACCGCATACATATAGGATGCCGTGGCACAGGCAAACCCCTGGAACCCCACAAGAAGCCGGGCTTCATTCATCATGACAAACATGGCCTTCATGCCCTTGTTCTCCTCGCCCAGCAGGGTGCCGATGCAGCTGCCGTTGCTGCCCAGGGCAAGGGAACAGGTACTGTTGCCGTGAATGCCGAGCTTATGTTCTATACCGGTACAGACAACATCATTGAATTCTCCCAGGGACCCGTCATCATTCACCCGGTATTTGGGAACCAGAAACAGGGAAATCCCTTTTGTGCCTTCCGGAGCTCCCTCTATACGGGCCAGAACAGGATGAATAATATTTTCGGTAAGATCATGATCCCCGCCGGAGATAAATATCTTCTCACCTGTGATGGAGTAGGTGCCGTCGTCATTCTTTTTTGCAGACGTGGTCAATGCGCCTACGTCACTGCCGGCGCCGGGTTCTGTCAAAAGCATGGTGCCGGCCCATTTGCCTGAAAACATGTTTTTGAGAAACAATTTCTTCTGCTGGTCTGTGCCGAATTCATCCACAAGCTTGCCGGCCCCGTGGGTCAACCCCGGATACATCATAAACGGATAATTGGCACCGTTAAAATATTCCATTGCACCGGAAGCAACAGTTCTGGGCATTCCCTGGCCGCCCCATTCCGGGTTTTCCGTCATGGCCAGCCACTCTCCCTCATTGAACAGATCATAAATCCGTTGAAAAGACTCTGGTGTGGTTACCACGCCGTTTTCAAGGGTGCATCCCTGGTCATCCCCCTCCTTCTGGGTGGGTAGAATCTCTTTTACCGCCAGATTTCTTGCCTCGGAAATAATGAGATCAATGGTTTTTTTATTGAACTCTGCAAAATCTTCGCTTTTTTCAGCCAGAGAATCTGCCTCCAGCTGCTCATGAAGGACAAAATCAATGTCCCTTCGATCAGAAATAAATTGTGCCATATGCTGCGTCCTCTCCTGAATTGATAATTTCAGAACATAAAAAAATTAATGAATTCTTCTTCATTTTACCTTTATTGGTCAGGGCGGTCATCATAAAGACATGCCCGGATTAAAACCTTTTGCCTAAAAAAATTATAACGCTTTAAAAATAATATAAATATAAACCATTACCATAAAAAACAGTTTAAAAAAGCTTTGTTCACCTGCCAGACCCCAGCCCTTTTATCAAAATGAATACCCATTCATTACATTTGAAAGATTTTTAGTCAATAATTTTTTTAAATTTTTAACAAAAAAAATACAAAATCCTGAACTGAACAAAAAAAACACAGAACTGTCATTGCTAAAAGAACTTGACCCTTTTTACCTGGTTTGGTATTTCTTAGCTCACTCTGCTCTTTTGGTGTATATTATGAAGACAAATCAACCCCCCCATCCTACGGCAGTTACGCGGCCTGTCACGCCCTGGAAGAGAAACGATATACAGGATGACACAGATGTTTAAACTTTTTAACCCTTTTTTTCACAGGTTTATTGACAAAAATCTTTGTTATGACTATACATTTCCAAAACTTATTACCCGATTTTTACGTATTTTAATGTCGGTGTCAGGATCTGCCTGCAGGCCGGTAATTACAGGGTAATCGTCTGAACCAGTAAAAAAAAGGAAAGCCCATGGGTCTTGAGGTCTGCTATATTGTTGTTGGAATTCTGATACTTGTTGCCGTTTTTGACCTTATCGTCGGTGTTACAAATGATGCTGTAAACTTTTTAAACTCCTCCATCGGTTCAAAGGCAGCGCCTTTCTATATTGTAATGACCATTGCCAGTGTGGGTATCCTCACAGGGGTTACCTTTTCCGGCGGGATGATGGAAGTGGCCAGAAAAGGGATTTTCCACCCTCAATTTTTTATTATGCCTGAACTGTTAACCCTTTTTCTGGCAGTGATGATCACGGATATTCTTTTACTGGATCTTTTCAATACCCATGGTCTGCCCACATCAACCACGGTATCCATTGTGTTTGAACTGCTCGGTGCTGCCGTGGCATTATCCATGATCAAGATTCTTTCAACACCGGACACGTCCAGAGCTCTGTGGGACTATATCAATACGGCCAAGGCCATGGCCATTGCAGGGGGTATTCTGATGTCCATTGTCATTGCCTTTTTTTCCGGTGCCTTAACCCAGTTTTTAACCCGGATTATATTCACCTTTGACTATAAGGACAGGCTGAAACGCTACGGGGCACTCTGGGGCGGTGTGGCCATGACAGTCATCACCTTTTTTATCCTGATCAAGGGCGCCAAGGGGGCCACTTTCATGGATGCCCAGACCGTACACCTGATAAAATCCAACTCTTTTGTTATCATGGCTGGTATTTTTATTGTTTCTGCGATTCTGCTGCAGATTTTGATCTCATTTTTCAAAATCAATATATTTAAAATTATTGTGCTTGTCGGCACATTTGCCCTGGCCATGGCCTTTGCCGCCAATGATCTGGTGAATTTTATCGGGGTTCCCCTGGCTGGATTAAGTGCTTTTCAAAATGCCCTGGCCATGCCGGATCCCCTGACCGCTTCCATGGAAGCCTTAAATCAGCAGGTGAAATCCAAAACCTGGATGCTGCTCCTGGCGGGTCTGATCATGGTTATCACCCTGTGGATATCAAAAAAGGCCAGATCGGTGACAGAAACGGAAATCAGACTTGGACAGCAGGATGAAGGCACAGAAAAATTTGAATCCATCTGGATTTCAAGGAAGATTGTCAATTTATTTGATTCTCTGTTCAGTACAATTAAAAGCATTCCCCCGGAATCCTTTAAAAAAGAGATAGCAAAACGGCTGACCCCGTTTACAGAAACAACTAAAAATTCACAAAAGGAAAAACCCGCCTTTGACCTGGTCAGGGCCTC
>JAWOEJ010000023.1:0-3867 GCA_046482845.1 Desulfobacteraceae bacterium
CCTTTAAGCCCAATGGAATCGGCTACCGTTCTCATGCCCATAATTGTCTCTGATATGAGTTCAGTACGATCCATCTCAAGCATTTCAGCCCCTTTGTCGATTATTGAACGGTCAACCCCTGCAGCAAAACTCTTATCCTTCCATTTTTTTTTAACGGATTTCGGCTTTATATCAAGAACACTTCTCGACGGTCTGACAAGAACGGCACTGTTAATAAGCCCGGTAAGCTCATCCACTGCATAAAGCGTTTTTTCAAGCCGGGTTTCCGGTTTTACATCGGAACAAATCCCCCAGCCGTGGCTTACCACCGCTCTGATATAGGATTCCGGCCAGTTATGTTCCAAAAAAATTTCCCGGCATTTTTGACAATGTTCATCCGGGTATTTTTCATAATCAATATCATGGACAAGACCGACAATTCCCCACATTTCAGCGTCTTCACCAGATTTTTCAGCAAAATGCCGCATTACCCCTTCCACAGCCAGGGCATGACGGGTAAGGCTCTCGCTGCTGTTGTACGTTTTAAATAATTGAAACGCTTCTTCACGCGTTGGAATCTTAACTATCATATACAAAATCCTTTTTTATTATTCCTGGATCTTTCCTTAAACAGCGTATCATTCCTTTAACTGCCCAAATTCGGACATTTTATAACATCGGGCACTTTATAACATAAAGAGTATATACATCATGAAGAAATGAGAAGCAAACGATTTACCCAGCGTTATGAACCGCGCCTGAAATTACTGAAGTGTCAAGGCTCCTTAAAGACAGCTTGCATTGAACCCTGTTTTCCTGTAAGGAGTAATAATTAAAGGCTAAAAATGTTAGGATTACAGCTCAATCATGAAAAAAAACATGTAAACTATTTAAATATGCACAAAAAAACTCAACCCAGAATCTCGATGCCCCCATGGCGCAGTTCCAGAGAGTGGACAGAACTGGTATGGGCTCTCAGTCATACAAGTGATAAAAACCAGGACAGGCTGGGCAGCGCCATTTCTCTGGCCGGCCGGATTAAAAAGCGACTGGAGCGGGTTTCTTCAGACCTGGATCTGTTATGCAGCAGCACCTGTGCGGCCTGCACAGACATCTGCTGCAGAAAGGCCACTGTGTGGTATGATTTTAAGGATCTGCTTTTTGTGTATTTCAGCGGTCTGAATTTTCCGGAATCCCAGATCATCAAAAAAGAAAATTCATGCCCCCACCTTACAGAAAAGGGATGCGTTCTTCCAAGAACGGCCCGTCCCTTCATCTGCACCTGGTATATCTGTCCGGCTCAGAAAAAATGCCTGAATCTGCCCGGTCCGCCCTCCCCCAAAAACAGCCTGGTGACAGCTCTGGAAGAGATAAAACAGATGAGAAAAAAGCTGGAAGATGAATTCACCCGGGCTGTATCCTGACAAATTGATCAGTTCTGATTCTGCTGTTTCATCATCTCCTGCATTTTCTTCATCATTTCCTGCATCTGTTCTTTGGAAGGGGTGCTGCCTTCAGAGGGCATTTCCCCCTTATTTTCCCCCCTGGATTTCATAAACTTGCCCATGTCAGGCATGCCCATGGCCTCGGACATGGAAGCGGCTTCTGTATAATCGTCAGGGATTTCAAAAAGGCTGTCATCCAGCCGGCCCAGCTTGATATTTTCAAGCCGGCTGGTCATCTTACCCATGGGTCCAGGCATGGTATT
The DNA here is from genome assembly GCA_046482845.1 of Desulfobacteraceae bacterium. Taxonomy (GTDB): domain Bacteria; phylum Desulfobacterota; class Desulfobacteria; order Desulfobacterales; family Desulfobacteraceae; genus DATFJZ01. The sequence goes on from JAWOEJ010000023.1 coordinate 1,688, forward strand.
TTCAGTTTTCAAAGGATAATTCAACTTTTTTGAAAGCCAGAACTTCATGTGAAGCGTTTTTCCTGCTGCCTGATCATAGGTGACATCGCCTTCATAAATGTCACAGTCAAACCCTTCAATGGCCTCCTGCCCGACTTTTTTCATTTTCTGCTGAGCGGCCCAGGCTTTAAAGTCTTCTGCTCCGGCAAGGGGATTCTTTTTTTCCATTTCATCCACATCGGAAATATGATATTTCTTTGTATTTGTAAAAAGCTGATACACTTTGGGACGTTTGATGATATTGATCATCTGATTTACGTCATTACGGATCATATCATGATTTTTAAAATACACCTTGCCTGAAAAACTGCCCCGCTGCATATCCATGACAATATCTGCGGAAAATTCCTTAGCCCAGGCAAACATTGGACAGCTAAAAAACAAAACTGAAAAAACAATCAATATACGTGCGGCATGTGATCTGTTTATCATTTGATTCTCTCCTTTATGGGGTGGCATCGCTATTCAAAAAACGCGATGATTGAATTTAAGGCGTACACTTCCGGCCGCCAATAACGGCAGGATCACCTTTGTATCCCAGTTTTTCAAAATCCATTACACTGTCTCTGCCATGACAGGAAAGACAGGACAACGCTTTTTCTTTGGGAGCAACGCCGTGGGTTAACCGCCAGTGCATAACGGTTTCCACAAAGCTTACCTTTCCGCTGAAATCCAGGCAGGCCTCGGCCATCCCGTCTCTGGCCGCCTTTTCCCAGTTGAAATGCTTGAAATACCCGTCACTGCCAAAAAGTTTGGGTACAACAAGATACCCTTTTTCAGCATCTGCCGGAACAATGCCCGTCATCAGCTTATAGGGGGTAATCTTTGCTTTGGGATCATTGATGCTGCCACGGGGATGATTCAGGTAGGTAACGCCTTTCATATTCACCTGATCCCCTTTCAAATACCTTTTATGTATACCGTTATACCAGTCATAGGAGGGCTTAAGATTTTTTTCCTTTATCAGCAGCCCCTTGTTCTTACTGATTAATTTTTTCATCTTGTCTGTTTTTTCTAAAACCTTGTCTTTACCGCCGCTTTTGGACCAGTCCCACAGCATTGTGGTCATGCTTTCCTTTGCATATTCCGGTATATGACAGGTTTCACAGGCAATGGCCGCGCCATGGTCGTTCAACTGCATCTGAAGTCCGGCATCGGGCTGATGGGGCCTTGGAGAATGGCAGTCCGTACAGGCCACACTGCCTTCACTGACCGAAGATGTCGTGCTTCTGCCGGCAATTTTATGGTTTTCAGTATAATGGCATTCCTGGCAGGTAAAATCACATCCGCCCATGTGCACATCATGATCCCGGGAAGGATCAGCCAGGGCACTATCCATATCCCCGTGTTTTACATTGTTTCCCCCTCCCCCGTACCAGTGGCAGGTTCCACAGTTGCTGCGGCCTGGCAGGCCGACCTTTCCAGCCACATCAGCCAGATCCACGGAAGGATTGGGCTGACCGCAGGTATTTTTCTTTTTATCATAGGTGCCGGTTGTATCATGGCATACCAGACAATCAATCCTTGATGTATCGCTGAAATCAAACCCGTTTCCCTTGCCGCATACAACAAAGGCCTCGTCTTTCCACCCGTAGCCTGCATGACATTTGGTGCAACTGCACCAGTTGGAAGCTATGCCAACTCAGAAATTATTCATGAGATTGCGTTTGCCCAGCCCGCCGTTCTTTGATTCATCGGCAACGTGAGGGGTCGGGCCCTTCCACAGCCAATGGGCAGTTTTTATAAAATCATGGCCCTGTTCTTCATGACACTCTAAACACTCCCGGGTAACGGACGGACCGTCAGGAAAATCCTTTTCCAGCAGACTGCTGTGATCCCCGGCTGTTACAGAAGATGACATGATGATCACTGCAAATATCGTGTATAGAACCAAACCCATAAAAACTCCTTTTTACTCGATCATCAAGTTTTTTGAATACCGGCGCCCCCAGCGGTTGCCTGTCAGGAACGAGAACGACGGAGGACTTTTTCCCTGCCAGGCTAAAAATCAAGAACTGCGGCCACTGGTCCTCAAACAGCTTGATTTTCTTAACGCCTGGCAGGGAAAAAGTCTGATCTCCTTAGGTTCTCAATGTTCCTGACAGGCAACCGCTGGGGGCTCTTAATAGGTCCTTCCATAA
>JAWOEJ010000038.1:0-3419 GCA_046482845.1 Desulfobacteraceae bacterium
TCAGCCCTCTCCAGAAAGGCCTTTCGCACCATCCGGAAAAAGGTGGCAGAAATCAATCATTCTTTTTCGGAAACGGTTTCAGGGATAAGAATCATTCAGATGACCCAGAGTTTTTCCTTTTTTTTAAACCAGTTCAGAAAAATCAATTTTGAACATTACCGGGCCGGGATGACACAGATCCGTATTTTTGCCCTGTTTATGCCTTTTATCGGGTTTTTAGGTATCCTTGGGGTGGCTATTATCATTTATTACGGCAGTGTCAGGATTCTGGAGCAGGAGATCAGCCTGGGTATCCTGGTGGCCTTTCTCTCCTATACTAAAATGTTTTTCAGGCCGGTCAGGGAATTGTCAGAAAAATTCAATCTTCTCCAGAGTTCCCTTGCATCGGCAGAGAGAATTGTCACAATACTTCAGCTTGAGCCGGTTCAGCACAGGACAGATAAAGCGTATCAACCACTTGATGCCATTGAATGCCTTGAATTCAAAAACATCTTTTTTTCCTATACCCGGGGAGAACCTGTTTTAAAGGATATTTCCTTTTCAGTACAGAAAGGTGAAAGCCTGGGGATTGTGGGCCATACCGGGTCAGGCAAGACGTCTGTGATCAACCTTGTGTCCCGGTTTTACAAACAGACATCAGGCGACATGCTTATCAACCACACTGCCTGTGACAAGTTTTCCATGGATGCGGTCCGGCGCAGAATCGCCCTTGTGATGCAGGACCCCATCCTGTTTACCGGAAGTGTCAGGGAAAATATCATGCTGCCCCATTGCAGCGTTGAAGATGAGGTTCTTGAGCAGGCCCTGGTTCAGGCCAATTGTTCGTTCCTGTGGGACCGTTGCGGGTCAGGGCTGGATACCATGATACAGGAGGGCGGAAAACCGCTGTCCAGCGGAGAAAAGCAGCTTGTCTGCATTGCAAGGGCCTTTGCCTTTGATCCGGACCTGATTATTTTTGATGAAGCCACCTCCTACATGGATTCAGACTCAGAGCAGAAGGTCCATGATGCCATGAAAAAACTGATGAAGAACAGAATTGCCATTGTCATTGCCCACCGGCTGAGTACGGTTAAAGACTGCAGCCGGATCATGCTTTTTGACCGCGGAGAAATCAGCGAAACAGGAACCCATAAAGCGCTCATGTCTAAAAAAGGAGCGTATTTCAATCTGGTTCACAAAGAAAAAAACAAAATTCCTGACAGGCAACCGCTGGGGGCAGCTCTCAGTCCTTCCATAAAAACTTAATAATCAAGTGTCAGCCTTTTGTACACAGGTTCCAGCCGTTTGTACACCCCCTGCCAGGTGTATTGTCTGATTATGTGTTCAACCATTTTCTGATCAACCCCGGGATGGGCAGACATATGTTTAATTTCATCGGACAGAATTTCTGCCAGCTGTTGTTTCAATCCCGGCAGGTCAGCGGAAAAAGGCCTATCAATTGTTTCAAGTACGGGAAGTTCAATGAGCCGGGCCACATTTTCTGGCACATATTCCAGAAGTTCTTTTGCCCCGTCAAGGGCCGTGGTAATAATTCTGCATCCCGAGGCAAGGGCTTCAAAAAGCACCAGGGGCAGTCCTTCAAAAAAAGAGGGCAGAATAAAGAGATGGGAGCGCTTCATGACCTGGGCAAGCGCTGTCTGGCTTAACGCACCACAGAGGGTCACCCGGGGACTGAGCTGTTTTGCCAGTTTAATACAGGCCTCCTTTTCAGGTCCTGTGCCGGAACCGGCAAGGTAAAGGTGAAAGGGAAGGTCCATTATTTCTTCCAGGGATTCAAGAAGCCATATAACCCCTTTGGCTCTGCTGAGCTTACCTGCATACACCAGGTTCACCGGGGGCGGTTCTGGTTTTTCTGACCAGGAAAACACATCTTCATTGAATCCCACACCGGCACAGGTGATTTTTTTTTCAGGGATCTGGAACAGCTGACTGATTTCTGCCTTCTGGGTCCGGCTGAGGGCAAAGATGTGGTCTATTCTGCTGCAGTTTTCCCTTATCCACGGCTGTAAATGGGTACAGTTTTTAAACTGCCTTAAATCTGTTCCGTGGCAGCTGGCAGCCAGGGGGATTTTTGGGTTCATCCCTGCAGTCAGGGCGGTCATCACCCAGAGGTGGTTGCTGTGAATAATGTCCGGCTGCACCTGGTTTACAGCGGTTTTGATTTTTTCTGTAAAACAGGTTTTGTACATGTCCAGCTCATGGAGGGTGAGGTCCATAAAACGGGTGCTTGGGTAGGGCATGACATCGCTCATCCCGGCAATGGCATAGGGGAGATCCTCTCCGTTGAACCGGGTGAAAAAACACCTGCTGACAGGTGTCTGGTCTGTATTGACCCGGCAGTCTGTGTCAACGCCGGCCAGCAGATAATTCTCATGTCCGGCAGCTGCCGCCTCCCGGATAATGGCCTGGACATAAAACCCGCTGCCTGTGCTGTCCGGGCGCTGGCTGAGCAGATGTAAAATTTTCATAAAAGGTCCCTTTTTTCAGAAAACAGATAGTGAATTCACTCATCAGGTGTTACTCGATCATCAAGTTTTTTGAATACCGCTGGGGGCGGCGCTCGGTTCTCTATAAAAACTTGATAACCGAGTGTTAGCGTTTTGTTTTGATTTTAATAAAATTATAACAGAGTCTAACGTTTTTTCATATTGAATCTGGTTTTTTTTCGTAAAATTTGATTTTGTTTTCTGGGTGAAACTGTTTTTTTAAGATGTTTAGAATATTCTGAAGAGAATATAATTATCTGATTTAAAAGCCTTTTTAACGTATACAGTCAACCGTTTTTTGGCGGTGTCTGCCCGTTTTGGTGGTATGCGAATTATTTTTTGGTTCAAGTTCATAAAAAACAGTTGACATAAGCAAATAAAGTAAGATAACAATCAAAATTACGACAAACAGAGAAAAGGGGGTATTTTCCCTGCTGAGAGGAAACCCTTGTCTGTTTTTTCTGCATTTTAAAAGTCTTTTTGATTTCAACACTTAAAAAAAAGGGGGGATGTTCAGGAGGCGCTTATTACGATGAATATCCAGATTATGAAGAAGAACTTTCATTATATGAAGATGAGACTTTAGATGAAGAAGACGAAGAAGAAGAAGTAAGTCAATACGAAAAAGACTACGATGAGAGTGATGTCAAAGATGAAGAAGATGAACTTATTGAAGACTTTGAAGATGAACTAACTGAAGAAATGGATCGCCTGGCGGAATCCTTCCAACGCCTGCCGGTGTCATGGCGAGTGAATTGCCTGATAAATGGTTTCGAATGGGTTTAGGCGGTCGGGTCGCAAGTCATTCAAATCCTTAATCGAGTAGACGGTCGTGAGCAATAAGCTCACGGTGCGCCTCTCACACCACCGTACGTCCCGCTGAGGCGGAATACGGCGGCTCACCAACCATCACTTCAACCGCTCTTTTCACCG
>JAWOEJ010000121.1:0-15756 GCA_046482845.1 Desulfobacteraceae bacterium
CTGGCAGGGAAAAAGTCTGATCTCCTTTGGTTCTCAATGTTCCTGACAGGCAACCGCTGGGGGCTCTTAATCGGTCCTTCCATAAAAACTTGATAACCGAGTTATATGAAAGCCATCAGCCGTCAGCCATCAGTACTCAGCTAAAAGCTAACAGCTAAAAGCTAACAGCTAAAAGCTAACAGCTTTCATTCTTCGTTGTGCCCGTCAGGACATGTGGGTTTATAAGAAACTTGAAACAAGATACAAGAAACAAGATACAAGATACAAGACGCGGCAAAATTCAAGTTTCAGGGTTTGTTGTGATGCTGTGCATCATGTGGGTTTTATATGAAACAGCCGATTAAGAGCCCCCAGCGGTTGCCTGTCAGGAACATTGAGAACCAAAGGAGATCAGACTTTTTCCCTGCCAGGCTAAAAATCAAGAACTGCGGCCACTGGTCCTCAAACAGCTTGATTGTCGCAACGCCTGGCAGGGAAAAAGTCCTCCGTCGTTCTCGTTCCTGACAGGCAACCGCTCGGGGCGGCGGTATTCAAAAAACTTGATGATCGAGTTATAAACCCACATGTCCTGACGGGCACAACGAAGAATGAAAGCTGTTAGCTTTTAGCTTTTAGCTGTTAGCTTTTAGCTGACGGCTGATGGCTTTCATATAAAAAAAAACCAGGGTCACATCTCATATCTTCGCTGTAAGTCAGCCCCCTGAATCAGTATTCTTTGGGGGTCTGGTTGATCTGGGCCAGGGTAAAAACAGGCCCGTCTTTGCATACCAGCTCTTTTCCAATGTTGCACCGTCCGCACATGCCTATTCCGCATTTCATCCTGTTTTCCAGGGACATGATGATCTGGTTTTCAGTGTATCCGAGATTTTCCAGGGCCGGCTGGGTAAACTTGATCATTATGGGAGGGCCGCAGACAATGGCATAGGTGTCCTTGTCTGCCCTGGGGGCCTTCTGCTCCACTATGGCGGGAACAAATCCCACATTGTACTTCCAGTCGGGATCATCTGTTCCGTCAACCGTGATATGCATATTGATATCATCCCTTGCCTCCCATGCAAACAGCTCGTCCTGGTAGAGCAGCATGCCGGGAGATCTGGCGCCGTACACCACATCAATATTACCGAATTTTGACCGGTTTGCCGGATCCAGCATGTATACGATGGAGGACCTCAATGTGGTAAAGGCAAAACCGCCGCCAATGATCACCACATTTTTGCCTTCAAGGGTTTCCCAGGGGTACCAGTTGCCAAGGGGGCCTCTGATACCCATTATATCCCCTTTTTTCATATTGTGGAGAAAAGAGGTAACAACGCCTGTTTTAAACACTGTGAATTTGACAAAGCCCTTTTCAACCGGTGAAGAGGCAATGCCGATGGGAATCTCTCCCACGCCTGGAACAGAAAGTTCTGCAAACTGACCGGCCCTGTATGTAAATTTTTCTTCATCTTCTTTGTTGAGAAAAACAAATTTAAAGGTTTTAAGGGATCTGTCCTCTGTTGCAATTTCTATATCATCAATGCGAACAGGATACGGCATATAGGGGTTTTCCATTTTTTCCTCCATTGTTCGCTTATTTTTGGGGTTCATATGAGTTCATTGTATTGCATACCTCGCGTATGTCAATGTTTACGGGACAGTGTTTGACACACCTGCCACAGCCGACGCACATTGTGCCCTGATCATATTTATCCACAAAGTATTTGAGTTTATGCATAAACCGCTGCCTGACCCTGGATGTTTTCTCCCCCCTGGGATTGTGTCCGGATCCGTGCAGGGTAAACAGCGGGGACATGCAGGTGTCCCAGTTGCGCAGTCTTACGCATTGGGTCCCCTTTGTTTCATCCTGGATGTCAAAACACCAGCAGGTGGGACAGACAAAGGTGCAGGTCCCGCAGTTGATGCATGAAAAGGCCACATCATCCCAGAAAGGGGCATTGTACAGTTCAAGAAGATCCTTCTCCTTTAGGTTGTCTGTGGATATGCCTGAACCGGCACCGGCTTCGGCTGCCTGTTTCATTTCTGTAAACTTTTCTTCAGCTGATTTTTGATCTGCTTTTTCATTAAACCCTGCAGCATCAAGAAAGGCTTTGCCTTTGTCTGTTAAAACTTTGGCCAGATAGACATCACTGCAGTCGGCAAGCAGAATGTCAAGGCCGTCTTCTGAAAAAGGGCCTGAGCCGGCTGACATGGAGAAATCATAGATGGACAAGGTGTTGACGGCAAGGCCCACAAAGGTTGTTGCCTCGTAAGCATCACACCAGTAAGGGTCTCTATAGTCCTTTGTGTCAAAATTGAGTTTCATTAATACCAGTGCTTTTGCATCACAGGGAGAGATACCGATCACCGCCCTTGGAGAATAATCCTGTGGGGCTTTTTTCATGATGTGATGGTCTTCCTTTGATGGGTCAAGGCTTGCCTGGAGCATTTTTTCCGTTTGTGGAAAAACGGTGGACTTGGGGGAGAGAACCGTGTCCTGGCAGGCCATGTCCGGGTACTGATTGTTCTCAAGTTTTTGAAAAATATGATGGCCGTTGTGCTCTACAGGACCAAAGAGCTGATAGATCTCCCTTGATTTATCAATCCCTTTGTCCCATTCTTTTTTATCAATTTTTATAAATTCCATATTCCTGTCCTTTGAAGATTGTCCGGAATTAATCTGTCCCTGGCTGGCTTGTTATTCCTGGATTTTTATGGGTGTCACAGGATCTCAGGCCAGGGGCAGGAAAAGGTGCTCCCGGGCAGCAATCTGTCTTTATTTGATAAAATCATCAGGATCATTGGGGTTAAATGTATCCAAAGGTGGTCTTTTTTCTGTGTCAAGTCCTGCTTCCCAGCCGTAAATATCATAAACGTCCTTGACCAGTTTCCGTGTATATGCCCTGACATTGATATCCATGGGGCAGGCTTCAACACATGCGCCGCAGTCTGTACATCTGCCTGCGCAGTGAAAGGCCCTTAAAAAATGAAATGTCTTGATATCTATGTCATTCTGTCCTTTTCCCACCCACTGGGGGCCGGACTCATCCACAAAGCATGTCGGGCAGTAGCACAGCGGGCATGCATTGCGGCATGCATAACATCGGATACAGTCCTTTACCAGGGTATCAAAATAATCCCATTTGGCCTGGGACGTCATCGCCTCTATGGCTGTTACATCAGAGAAGGGATCATCAATCACAGGCTCATCCACCAGATCGGCTGCAAGGTCATCGTAGATCACAGGGTTTCTGTGCATGCATCTTGAGCAGTTGTCCTTTAGAAAATCCTGTTTTTTCAGCGTCTTTGTTCCGGCAGCGGTTGTTATGGAAAATTCACTGCCGTTGTCTTTATCTTCTGAATACGCAAGGATTTCTTCTCCTGCAGACGCGGCAACCTTTGTTTTATCAATCATGCCGGTACAGGGGACACCGATGATATGGAGCTGTTCCCTTGAAATCTTGTTTTCCACAATATGGTTGACAATGTTTCTGGAATCACATCCTTTGGCAATGATGCCTATTTTTTCTTTCTGGTTGGCAAGATAATTTGCCAGGTTCAGTGTACAATTGTTGTCCCAGATGAATTTTGCCGTTTGTTCAGGGCTTTTTGCCAGGTCGGGATGGGATGCCATGGGGATTGTTCCTTTGGAAAAACCAATGACCAAGTCCACCCTGCCGTCTTTTAACAGATTCGAGGCAAGTTCCCTGATTTTTTCTGTTCTTTTATTCATAAAAACAAACCCCTTAATCCAGTTGTTTTTCAAGTTTTTTATTGGGTTCAATGGATCTGACCGTCTCAGTGACTTGTTTGGCCACATCCACAAATTTTGTGGCTTCTGCAGAAGACACCCAGGAAAAGTGGAGTCGTTCTTTTTCAACGCCTGTATGTTCCAATAGATTCCCCATTAAAGCAAATTTTCTCCGGGCATAGTAATTACCTTCCAGGTAATGGCATTCTCCAGGATGTCAACCAGACACCCACACGCCGTCAGCCCCGTTTCTAAACGCGGACAGGATGAATTTGGGGCTTACCCTGCCGGTGCAGGGAATTCTGATCACCCTGATGTCGGCAGGGTACTGCATTCTGCTGACACCTGCCAGGTCTGCAGCGCCGTAGCTGCACCAGTTGCAGAGAAACGCAACTATTTTTCTTTTTTCTTCAGACATTTTTTTCTCCTTTATACTGCTTCATCAAGCGCAGAGATCTGAGCCATAATCTGGTTGGTATCAAAGCCTTTCAGGTGCAGGGCCCCTGATCTGCAGGAAGACACGCACAGACCGCATCCCTTGCACAGCACTGCATTGATCTGGGCTTTCCCTTCAAATCTGCCCTCTGTTACAAATGAGGGGGCTGAATAGGGACATATGGAGACACATACCCCGCATGAACTGCATTTCATGGGATCTACGCGGGCCACAGTGCCGCTGGTGTGTATGGTTTCCCTGGCCAGAAGGGTTATGGCCCGGGAGGCTGCTGCCTGGCCGTGGGCAATGGCTTCATCAATGGGCTTGGGATAGTGGGCCATGCCGCAGAGGAACACCCCGTCCGTTGCAAATTCAGAAGGACCGAGCTTGGCATGCTTTTCCACAAAAAAACCATCTTCGTTCATGGGGACCTTAAAGAAATTGGCAAATTTTTCATCTCTGTTGGGCACAATGGCAGTGGCCAGGGTGACCAGATCCGCCTCAATCTCCAGGGGCATATTCAGCACATGATCGTTTACGTTGACGTATATTTTGTCGTTTTTAATTTCAACGTCAGGTTTGTTGTCAACACTGTAGCGGATAAATATCACGCCGGCTTCTCTGGCCTTCTGGTACACATATTCCCGCTCCCCATAGGTTCTGATGTCCCTGTACAGAATGAATACATCCATTTCAGGGTTGCGTTCCTTGAGATCAAGGGCATTCATGATGGAGTGGGTGCAGCACACCCTTGAGCAGTAGGGCCTTTCCTTTTCCCTTGATCCCACGCACTGGATAAATACAGCCGATTTTATGTCATCCAGGGAGGGATCATTGTTGATGAATTTTTTATCCAGTTCAAGGCTTGTGACAATGCGCTCGTCCTGGCCGTAGAGATACTCTGTGGGCTGGTAGGCTGAGGCGCCGGTGGCAACCACGGCAATGCCGTGTTCAAGCGTCTCTGATTTTCCATTGGATGAAATCGTGGATGTAAAGCTTCCCACAAATCCGTCAACATTGTCCAGGGTGGTGTTCAGGTGAAGACTTATATTTTCATTGGTTTCAATGCGTTTTACAAGGGAGGCCAGTTCTTTCTGAATATCCTCATCCTTGTAGGTCTTGTACAGATGTCTGGCCTGACCGCCCAGTATACCGCCTTTTTCAATGAGGTGCACCTTGTACCCCTGGCCGGCCAGGTTCTCTGCCGCAGCCATGCCGGAAATGCCCCCGCCGATAACCATGGCTGCCGGGTTGATGTTCAGGGTGGCCTCCTCAAGGGGTTCCATAAGGGCCACCTTGGCAACGGCCATGCGGACCAGGTCCTTTGCCTTTTTTGTGGCAAGTTCCGGGTTGTTTTTATGGACCCAGGAATCGTGGTTTCTGATATTGGTCATTTCAAAGAGATATTTGTTGAGCCCTGCACTGGTCAGGGTTTCCTGGAACAGCGGTTCATGGGTTTTGGGCGTGCAGGCGGCCACCACAATGCGGTTGAGTCTGTGCTCTTTGATCTGCTCGACCATGGTGTCCTGGGTATCCTGGGAACAGGTGTAGAGATTGTCTGTACAATATTCCACATAGGGCAGGGTGCCGGCATACTCACTTACGCTGGGTACATCCACCACACCGGCAATATTTGATCCGCATTTGCAGACAAAGACACCAATCCTCGGGGGTTCTCCAATAATATTGGTTTCAGGGATATCCTCTGCGGTTTTCATGAGGGTATTCCTGGCATCGCTTAAGAGTTCTCCGGCAGCAGCGGCTGCAGCACTGGAATCCACAACAGACTGGGGAATGTCCTTGGGACCCTGAAAGGCGCCGCAGACAAAAATCCCTTTGCGGGAGGTCTGCACCGGTGCAAAGCTGGTGCTTTGTGAAAAATTTCCCGGTGTCAGTTCAATTTCCAGTTTCCTTGCCATTTCAGCCACTTCAGGTGCGGTTTCAAGGCCGACAGACAATACAATCATGTCAAAGGTTTCTTCTGCTATTTCTCCTGAATCCAGTACATAGCGGACCTTGAGCATATTGGCTGTCTTGTCCTCGGTAATCGTATGGATACGGCTTTTGACAAAACGGATGCCCTGGGCTTTTGCCCCCTCGTAGTAGCGGTCAAAATCCTTGCCGTGGGTTCTCATATCCATATTGAATATGGCGCACTCCAGGTCTGGACCGGCATGTTCCCTGGCAATGACCGCTTCCTTGATGGCGTACATGCAGCATACAGACGAGCAGTAGGGATTGTCACACCGGTTCATGTCCCGTGATCCCACGCACTGAATCCAGGCAATTTTTTGAGGCTCCCTGTTGTCGGACAGCCGTTTTACATGGCCCTGGGTGGGACCGGATGCGGAAAGCAGCCGTTCAAACTGCATGGAGGTGACCACGTCGGGATACCGGTCGTATCCATAGTAGTCCAGACCTGCTGGATCATAGGGCCTGAATCCGGGGGAGAGGACAATGGCGCCGGTATTCAGGGTGATCTGTCTGGGCTGTTCCATGTGGGTATCCAGGGTAAGGGCACCGGCTCCGCAGGCTTTTACGCACTCAAAACATTCACAGCAGACCATACAGTCCAGGCATTTATCTGCTTCTGCCAGGGCCTGTTCCTCGGTAAAGCCCTTTTCCACCTCAGTAAAGCCTTTCTTTCTTTCCTCAAGGGGGATCCTGTCCATATGCTGCCTGGGGGTTTCAGTGATATTGTCAGGGATTTTATTGAAATTCTTCTGAGCAAATTCAACAGGTTCCCGTCCCTCTTTGAGATCTTTCCCATCAAGGTATCTTAAGATGGATACGGCGGCTTCCTTTCCAGCAGCCACAGCATTGATGGCAATGGATGCGCCGGTCTGGCCGTCTCCGCCGGCAAAAACACCTTTGCGGCTGGTTTCAAAAGTGACCGGATCCGCTTCTATGTTGGCCCAGCGGTTGACATTGACCCCGGAAGGAGAATCAAGGCAGGCGGCATCTGTCCTCTGGCCGATGGCAGGAATCAGATAATCGATATCCAGAACATAATCACTTCCCTCCACAGGGATGGGCCGCCGTCTGCCGCTGTCATCGGGTTCGCCCAGTTCCATTTTAAAACATTTTAATCCCACGGTTCTGTTGTTTTCAGCAATGACTTCTTTGGGGGCCACCAGAAACTCAATGTCAACGCCTTCTTCCCTTGCATCTTCGATTTCCTCGACCCGGGCCGGCATTTCCGCTTCAGTTCTGCGGTAGAGAATGCTGACCTTTTCCGCACCGATTCTCAAGGCAGTTCTGGCGGCGTCAATGGCAACATCCCCCCCGCCAATAATGGCAACATGGCCTTTTAACGGCTCAAAATTTCCCAGAGCCACATCTTTAAGCAGTTTAACACCGGGGATAACCCCCTCAAACTCTTCTCCGGGAAGCCCGAGTTTCATTCCCTGATGACATCCCAGGGCCAGGTAAACAGATTCATATCCGTCTGCCATGAGAGAGTCTATAGTAAAATCCTTTCCCAGGGCTTGGCTGTATTTGATCTCAATACCCGGGGTTTCCGTGATAAAGGCAACCTCCTGTTCAAGGATATGGGGGGGCAGACGATAATCGGGAATCCCCACTTTCAGCATACCGCCGGCAACGGGAAGGGCTTCAAATATGGTGACCTGCACCCCTTCCATGGCAAGGAACCAGGCAGCGGTGAGCCCTGCAGGGCCGGCCCCTGCTATGGCGACCTTTTCTTTTCTCGGTGTGACCTCAGGCCGCTCTAAAGTGCTGAGATCCACCTGGTCGGCAGCAAAGCGTTTTAAGGCGCATATGGACAAAGGGGATTCCACCTGCTGTCTGCGGCAGGCATCTTCACAGGGATGGGGGCATATCCTGCCGATAGAGCCGGGCAGGGGAAGATTGCGGGTGATGACCTCCAACGCTTCCCTGTATTTTTTCTGCCCGATCATTTTGACGTATCCATGGGCGTTGACATGATTGGGACAGGCATTGGTACAGGGAGATCTGTCCATTTTGGTAATGGAATAGGCCCCGGGAACCGCCTGGGCGTAGGGTCTGTAAGTGGCTTTTCTCTGGCCGAGCCCTTCTTCAAAAAGGCTGGGCAGGGTGACAGGACATGCGTCCGCACATTCTCCGCATCCTGTACATTTGCTTACGTCAATGTATCTGGGGGCCTGGTTAATGGTGATTTCAAAATCTCCAGCTTCCCCGGTTATGGTTTCAATTTCAGACAATGTTACCAATTCGATATTCAGATGCCGGCCGACCTCGACCAGTGTTGGTGAAATAATTCACATGGCACAGTCATTGGTCGGAAAGGTTTTATCGAGCTGGGACATGACGCCGCCAATGGAAGGGCTTTTTTCCACCAGATAGACATAGTATCCAGAATTGGCAAGGTCAAGGGCGGAAAGCATTCCTGAAATGCCTCCCCCGATTACAGCGACAGAACCAATTGTTTTGTTACTCATATTTCAGTCTCCTGTGTTTTTTTGATGAAACAGGGGGGTGTTTCATCCAGTAAATTATATTTAGAAACTTAAAAGGTTTTATTTGCATAGATTTTATAGTATCTTACATAAACGCTTAGGAAAATGATGTCAATAAAATTGTTATCTTTACCTTACACTTGATCATCAAGTCACAGTGTTGATCACTAAGGAAAAAAGTCTGATCTCCTTTGGTTCTCAATGTTCCTGACAGGCAATCGCTGGGGGCTCTTAGGGTTCACTCAAAAATAAATTGTCAATTTTGGGAGTTGAGTCGCCTGTTCTGCAAGGCGTGAAAATGCAGGCATATCGGGAATACGCCGAATTTTCACAACGCAGCAGGACAGGATGAATCGGCGCCCAAAATGTTAAGTTATTTTTGAGTGAGCCCTTAATAGGTCCTTCCATAAAAACTTGATAACCGAGTGACAGGTAATTGCCGGGACAGTGCTGTTAAAAAAATTTAAAGATCGAGTGTCAAAAAAGAGATGGTGATTGTGAAGATCGTTGTTGTATGCGGGCCCACAGGGATTGGAAAAACCAGTACTGCCATAACCCTTGCCCAGGAGTTTGACGGGGAAATAATCAGTGCAGATTCCATGCAGATTTACAGATATATGGATATTGGAACGGCAAAACCGGATAAGGAGGAGCAGAAACAAGTGGCCCATTACCTGGTGGATGTGGCAGACCCGGATGAACCCTTTGATGCGGCCCTGTTTGCGGATCTTGCTGACAAAGCGGTTGAAAAGATTACCTGCAAAAAAAAGCTTCCCATTGTTGCCGGAGGAACCGGTTTTTATATCAAGGCGATGCTGTATGGTCTTTTCCGGGGAAGCCCGGCAGATCAAACGCTTATCCAGCAGCTTGAGCAGGAAGCAGAAAAAAAAGGCGGGGATACTTTATACAAAAGACTGGAACAGATTGATCCTGCTTCAGCAGCCAGTATCCATCCCCATGATACCTTTCGAATTGTCAGGGCCCTTGAGGTGTTCATGTCTACAGGCCGGACCATGTCTTCTTTTCAAAAAGCCCATGAATTTGCCGTTAAAAAATATGATGCGCTTAAAATCGGTCTTCGTATGGACAGACAGGAGCTGTACCGGCGAATCGAACAGCGGGTGGATCTTATGATGGACCAGGGGCTGATTGATGAGGTTGAAAATTTAAGGCAGATGGGGTATTCATGTGATTTAAAGTCCATGCAGTCCATAGGGTACAGGCATATATGCGATTTTTTAAATAAAAAGGTTTCTTTTGAAGAAACCCTGCGCCTTTTAAAGCGGGACACCAGGCGGTATGCCAAAAGGCAGCTGACCTGGTTTGGAAGGGAAAAGGATATTGTCTGGATTGATCCCCGGGATACAGACAGGGCAGAAGTCCTTGTTAAGGATTTTCTGGACAGAAAATGAGAAATCAGGGATCTTATAGATCCCTCAATAAATCAGAGATGAAAACATGATAATTTTTAAGAAAATCGGGATGTATTTTGTGCTGGCCGGGATGGGTGTAATCCTTTGCTTTGGATGCGGAAAAAAGGAAATTCAGGTTGAGCCGGTCAGGGGAGAACAGGGTGCCATTGAAAGAGAACAAGATGGCAGCACTGGTAAACCCATGGAAGAAAAACAGGTGCCTGCTGAGTCAAAGGCTTTCAGGCTGGCTGAAAAAGCTGAAAAAGCCCTTTCCGGAAAAGATATTTCAACCGCCTATTATTTTTTCAACCAGGCCCTTTCCCGGGCCCATGATGAGGAAAAACCGGAACTGCTGGAAAAAATTGCCGGTTTTATACAGGGGCTGGACCCAATTGTTCTGGAAGATATTTTAAAGTCCAGAACAAATAATTTCCCGGAATCCATGATTCTTTATCACCTTGGACTGGCCTATGCGGATGACCAAAAAAATGCCGAGGCTGAAAAAGTCCTGGGCAGATTTCTTGAAAAGTATCCAGATCATGAAAATGCCGGCCATGCCGCTGAGGTCATGAAAAAGCGGGGAGAGGCTGTGTTTAACAAGTATAAAATCGGCTGTCTCCTGCCCTTGACTGGAAAATTTAAGGTTTTCGGGCAAAAGGCCCTGAAAGGGATTGAGTTTGCAGTTATGGAGATGTCAAGGAAGTATGACCAGGATGTAAAGGTGCTGATCAGGGACACAGGCTCGGATCATGCACAGGCGGGCAGGATGATGAAATCCCTTTTAAATGAAAATGTAGCTGCCGTTGCAGGCCCCATGATCACGGCAGAAACCGCTGCTGGTATTGCTGAAAAAAACCGGGTTCCCATTGTGGTCATGACCCAGAAGGAAAAGATTGCCTTAAAGGGAGGGTATGTGTTTTCCAATTTCATCTCCCCTGAAACCCAGGTAAGGGCCCTTGTTTCCTATGCCTTCAAGGATCTTGGGGTTAGACGGTTTGCCGCCTTGTATCCTGAGGACCGGTATGGAAGAACCTGTATGAATCTTTTCTGGAACATGGTGGATGAGATCGGGGGGTGTATGGTGGGAGCCGAGTCCTATTCCAGCACACAGACGGATTTTGCCGATATCATAAAAAAGCTGACAGGCACCTATTATCCGCTGCCTCGATTTTTACAGAATAAAGCCCCTGGGTCGCAGTTAAAATATGCTGAAGGGTCAGGGGCAGGCAGGGCGAAAGAAGAGATTCAGCTGCGTGAGAAAGGGGACGAGAATAAGGCTGTTGTTGATTTTCAGGCTGTTTTTATACCGGATTCTCCTTCAAAGGTCAGTATGATTGTTCCCCAGCTGGCTTATCATGATGCCGCAGGAGTTTATCTTCTGGGGACCAATCTCTGGCATCATCCAGGCCTTTTAAAGGAAGCGGCCGGATTTATGAACAAAAGCATTATTACAGAAGGCTTTTTTGCCCAAAGCAGCAGGAAAAGAACTTCAAAATTTACTGAAAAGTTTAAAAAATTTTACGGAAACGCCCCTGGTTTTATAGAAGCCTGTGCCTGTGATACCATGACCCTGCTTGTTGAAACCGCCCTGGATGCGTCCGTAAACTCCCGCGAATCCTTAAGGGCTGCGCTTAAAAACAGGGTTTTTGACGGGGTAACAGGCACCAGCATGTTTGATGAAAACGGCAACTCCCAGAATGAGCTTTTTTTCATTACTGTGAAAAAAGGGCAATTTGCAGAAATAAGCCGTTGATTCAGTTATGCATTGATAAGGGGGGTCTGGCCTGTGGCTTCCAGTACAGACTGCCACAATTTCCCTTTTGGATCTACATATTTTCTTTTTCCGGCTGAGGCTTCCATGGGAACATGCACATAACGGTTGTTCCAGTTGCTGATCAATAATTTTGTTTTTCCTGCCATACCCGCGTGAACGGCATCTCTTCCCAGAAAACCGCAGAACACACTGTCATTGGCATTTGCCGGCAGGCTTCTGATGGTATAGCTGGGATCAATGTACTTTAATGATACCTGGATGCTTTTTTTTGCAAACCAGTCAACAATGGTATTTTTTAAAAAGGGACCGATATCCTGAAGCTTGATATTTCCGGAGGCATCATACTCATTGGTGGTATCCTTGAAAAAATGCTGTCCAGCCCCTTCAGCCACAATGATAACCGCATGTTTCCTGTCTTTAAGGCGACGTTCCAGGGCTCTGAGAAGGCCTGCCTCTCCATGGAGATCAATATTGATTTCAGGGATCAGAACAAAGTTTGCATCCTGCTGGGCCAGGGCGGCAGTTGCGGCAAGAAAACCGGAATGCCTTCCCATGAGTTTTATAAGGCCTACACCGTTGGGGTAGGCCTCTGCTTCGTTGTGGGCCCCTTTTATGGCATCAGTGGCAATATCAACAGCAGTATCAAACCCAAAGGATCTGGATACCAGATAGATATCATTGTCTATGGTTTTCGGTATCCCTACAACAGAGATTTTAAGATTTCTTTCCGTGATGTCTCCGGCTATTTTTTTGGCCGCAACAAGGGTGCCGTCTCCGCCGACCATAAAAAGGATGCCAATATTCATTCTTTCAAGGCAGTCAACAATAACGCTTATGTCCTGGGTGCCTCTGGATGAGCCGAGTATGCTGCCACCCATGACAAGTATGTTTGAAACAGCCTTGGGTGTGAGGTTCATAATATCATGTTCGTATTCAGGAATAAACCCCTGAAGCCCGTATCTGATGCCGTAAATATTTCTCACACCGTAGCAGTGGTAGAGTTCCAGCACCACTGACCGGATAATATCGTTCAGCCCGGGACAGAGGCCTCCGCAGGTGACAATGGCGCATTTGAGTTTGCTTGGATCAAAGTAGATTTTTTTTCTGGGGCCTGCCTGGTCAAAACTTGGCAGCTCCAGTTTTTTTTTCAAAATCATGTCAATGTTTTTTTTCTGAACATCGATCAGCACCCTGTCATTATCTGAAACAAATCTTTTTTCCTGGTTTTTGGTTGACTGCATTTGAAGGGGCGATATAATCTTTGCCTCTCCAAGGGTTTCAATTTCAGTATTAATATTGTTCAAGTCCATTTTTTCACCTTTTTTTTTATATGAAACAGCCGATTAAGAGCTCCCGGGTGTTAAGATCCATTGAACTTGAATGCCCCCTTTCCCAGGATATCGTGGAGATGGAGAACACCGGCTATTCTGTTTTTATCATCAACAACCGGCAGTACTGTAATCTGGTTTTTTTCCATTATGTTCAACGCATCATAAAGCGGGGCATCCTCTGAAACAGTGCGGGGCATTTTTGTCATGAATTCTTCAACGGGCCTGTTCTGAAACCCTGTTTTTTTTTCTGCAATAATATGACGGACATCACCGTCGGTAATAATGCCTGTAAGCCGCTCTTCTGTATCAATGATAAAAACTGCGCCCAGCCGGAATTTTTCAATGACGGCAATGGCCTGATCCATGGGAGCTGTACCAGGTATCCAGGGGATTTTTGATCCTGTCATCATGATTTCTCCCACCATGCAGGAAAGCCTCTGTCCCAGGGCACCGCCGGGGTGGGATTTTTTAAAGTCCTCTTTTTTGAATTTTTTTTCTTTGATAAGCACCACAGCCAGGGCGTCACCCATGGCAAGCTGCGCCGTTGTACTTGAGGTGGGGGCAAGCCCTAAGGGGCAGGCTTCTTTTTTTACGCCGGTGTCAATGACAATATTGCAGATTCTGGCCATGGTTGAATCAGGATTGCCGGTAAATGCGATCATTTCACAGCCCATGGCCCTGATGGACGGCAGAAACACGTTAAGTTCCTCGGTTTCCCCTGAATTTGAGATGGCAATCAGCACATCGTTTTTTGACACCATGCCAAGGTCTCCGTGCATGGCCTCAACAGGATGGAGGAACATGGCATTGGTCCCTGTACTGGACAGGGTGGCCACAATTTTTCTGCCAATGAGCCCGGATTTTCCAATTCCCGCCACAATCACCCGTCCCGTGGAAGAGCAGATGGTATGGATCATTTTTTCAAAATCCGGGCCGATTTTGTCTATAAGATCCAGAATGCTTGTTGCTTCTGTTCGTAAAACCTGTACAGCATCCTGAATTATCGTTGATTTATTTGTTTTTTGCATGGGTATGAACTTATAATCTTGTCGGGTTTTACTTGGTGATCAAGTTTTTATGTCTGGTTTCTCAAAAAAAAGGATTCAAAGTCTTATAAACCAGTTTTTTGAGAAAAAATCAAGATTTCTGTTTTATTTTATATGAAAGCCTTCAGCCGTCAGCCATCAGTACTCAGCTAACAGCTAAAAGCTAACAGCTAAAAGCTAACAGCTAACAGCTAACAGCTAAAAACTAACAGCTCCCATACTTTGTTGTGCCCGTCAGGGCATGGGTGTTATTAAAATACTTTTATCATATACCCGGTAACCTGTCCAACCATGATACAGGGGAAAAACAAAAATTGTAAAACAAAAATGTGTGAAACGGTTTTAAAAAAATATTTAGAAATGATATGAAAAGAAAAAACAAAGCTTAAAATACAGGAGCAGGGAATGAAACAAAAAGACAAACCAGATGCAAAAACGGCTGCTTCCCGGATCAGCGCCAACCGGAAAAAAAAGCCTGCACCCTCCGGTGCCGGGGCTGCCGGGTCCTCCTTGTTGAAAAAGAATGAATTTACCCTGATCATTGCCGGCGCACTGGTTGTAACGCTGGTGGTATTTTTTTTGTTTTTTCGGGCATCTGATTCACAGACCCAGGCAGTGCCTTCCGTTTCCCAGGATACACTGTCTGAAGAAATGCAGGACCGGATGGCAGCCATGGAAGCTGCCATAGAAAACATGCAGGCCAAATTATCGTTTGCTGCGGGGGACGGCACTGATGCGGATCTGGATGCCACTTTGGCCCGACTGCAGCAGCAGATATCCCGTCTTGAGGTTGCTGCCCAGGTGAAATTTGATTCACTGACCGAACGGATGGGAAACCTGGAACAAAAGCTGTCAGCTGTCAGCAAACAAGCGGCAGCACCAGAGCCGGAAAAAAATGAGCCCCGAAAAAACACCCCTGTGGTAAAAAAATCCACAACCGTACAGGACAAAAAAGCAGCCACCGTATTTCACACGGTGAAAAAAGGGGAAACCCTGTGGAGTATTTCCCAAAAATACAATACCACTGTGGCAGCTCTGCGCAAAATCAACAACCTGGCCCCGGATGCCGATATCTATCCAGGCACCAACATAGCGGTGCGCTGATGCACTGTTTTATCGCCTGGAACCGGCTCCTTTCACCAGCTTGATCATATCAGACACCTGCTGGATATCCTTGAAGCCGAAACCGGTTTCCACCCCTGATGAGATGTCCACACCCAGGGGATCGGCATCAGCAAGGGCTTTAGTGATATTGTTGCAGGTCAGCCCGCCGGCCAGCATTACCGGATATTGGGCGGCAATTTTCCGGGCCAGGCTGTACTCCCAGGTCCTGGCATTGCCCCCGGGCAATTTTCCCAGCCCGCATTCCACCAAGAAACAGTCGGCAGACCTATAGGTATGCACAGTGTCCAGGGCCGGAGTTCGGGCAGCAAAAACCGCTTTTATCACGGTCAGTTTTTTTTTCTTCAACGCATTTACCAGCTCCGGTGATTCCCTGCCATGGAGCTGCACCCCTGTCAGGCCGCATTTTTCTACATGGGCCATGATCGTGTCCAACCCGGCATCCACA
>JAWOEJ010000122.1:0-3800 GCA_046482845.1 Desulfobacteraceae bacterium
ATGCTGTGACTGCGCTTTCACACCGGGAAACAGATGTATTCCTCCTGATGGGAAAAGGACTGCCGCCCCGAAAAATTGCTGCGGAACTGAATATCAGTGCCAAAACCGTTGAATCCCACCGCAGGAATATCAGAAAAAAGCGGCACATCTCTTCCGCCTCTGAAATGATTCAGTTTGCCGTTGACTGGACGCGCCGGAACTGTTCATAAAGCATTTCGGTTTTTTCTAAGTCAATTGGCGTAAAATTATCGTAACAACCCTAGGATTATCGTCTGATTTCATCGAAAAAAAAAGGATTTTATTGAATTTCCCTCCCCGATTGATTAATGAATCCTAAAATACTCCCTGAAAAACTTATGATATGGGTGCGTTAATCAAATGATCCAAGTGAAATGGTATGACAAAACACGGTAAGGACAGGGATATTGTTTCTTTTCCGGTGGCTGAAAAACCGTTGAAAGAGCTCCCGGAAAGCCGGGAGGAAAATGCGGGCATGGCATTTTTCGAAAAAAAGGCCCTGTGAATGCGAACAAAAATTTAACACAAGGTTGATAAATAAAATGACTTCAATTAATAATGACATATCCACCGCTGTGGTGGTCATTGATCTGACGGAAAAGGAGATGTCCTGCTGACCGGTTTGAGAAAAATGCTGCCGGACCTGTTCTGTATCATGATGACCACAGACCCCGACCCGGACCTGGCTGTGGCATGGATGCAAAAAGGAGCGGCCGCCTACCTGAGAAAACCTTTTGAAACAGACTATCTGTTGGAATTATGTATACGCGCACGCAGGGAAAGAGCCCTTTTGCGTGTGGAAGACCTGCTGGAAAAAAGAACCCGGGAATTGTCCGCAAGCAAGCGGCAGTATCAGACACTGGTGGAAAATTTAAACGAAGTGATCTACCGGCTGGACGACCAGGCGAACATTACCTATGTCTCCCCCAGTAATATTTTGTTCCCCATTATCGGCCATACCCAGATACTTTTGAATGATACCCCGGAAGACGGAAGGGCCTTTATTCAGAAGCTGTTTTCAAGCGGGGAGCTGGATAAAGCGCAACCATTTCTGCTCCAGTGAGAAGGAAAAACAATATGACCAGTATTAAAAAATTGCTCATACAAAATATGTTGTTCATAACCGTTATTTCCTTTGTCTGTCTCTATTTTTTATGGGTTTTGAATGAATATACCGAATTCAAACAAGAATCTGTATCAATTACGGAAAACTTTGCCGATTCAGAGAAAAAAAAATTGAAAACACAAGTTCAATCCGTACTGGAATATGTTCAACATATGAGAGGCCAGACGGAAAAAAGGGTTAGGAACTCAATAAAAAGGCGCGTGAATGAAGCCTATGCCATTGCTGTGAACATTTATAATGAAAATAAAGATTCAAAACCCGGCGATGAAATAAAAAAAATGATTACAGATGCCCTGAGGCCGATACGGTTTAACCAAGACCGGGGGTATTATTTTGCTTTTACCATGGAAGGAATTGAAACGCTTTTTGCCGACAGGCCTGAAATGGAAGGCAAAAACATGCTGTCGGTTCAGGGAGCCAGGGGTGAATTTGTGGTCCGGGATATGATCCAATTGATCAGGACAAAGGATGAGGGGTTTTATTCCTATACCTGGTCAAAGCCGGGTGAGAAGGATCCCGAACATTTGAAAATCGCCTATGTGAAGTCTTTTGAACCCTATGACTGGGCAATTGGAACCGGAGAATATGTAAAGGATGTGGAAAAAGAAATCCAGGAGGAAGTCCTGGAAAGAATTTCTAAACTCCGCTTTGACAAAGAAGGATATTTTTTCGGAAGTATTGTTGGGGGCCTGCCCTTATTTACTAACGGGAAAATCACAAAAGGTACGGAAAATATCTGGAACCTGACCGATCCCAAAGGTGTTAAGATTATCCAAGAACAAAACCGGGCGGCCAAAAATCCAGAGGGAGGGTTTGTTTCTTATTCCTGGCCGAAGTTGGATTCAGGGAAGCTTTCTCCCAAGCTGTCCTATGTTGCCGGTATCCCGGAATGGGAATGGATAATTGGTGCCGGTGTTTACATGGATACGATGGATGAAATTATCCATTCAAAAAAACAAGATCTGTATCATGATTTTTTGAAACAAGCAGCTTTATATTTTGTCTTTATGATTTTCATGTCATTGCTTGTTTTTTTATGGATCAATTATCAAGTCCATAAGATCCAATCCGGAATCAGGCTTTTTACAAATTTTTTTGAAACAGCATCTTTTCAGGCAGCGGCTATTGATTCGACCGAGCTGCAATTTGAAGAGTTCAAACGGATTGCCATGGCTGCCAATCAGATGATTGAAGCGAGGACAAAAGCTGTTCAGACACTTCAGGAAAGTGAAAAAAAATATCGGTTGATAGCAGAAAACATGTCGGACGTTATCTCCTTGATAGACATGGATCTCCGATTCACCTATGTCAGCCCGTCCATATCCGGTCTTACGGGTTTCAGTGTTGATGAGGCTTTGAAGCTTTCGATTGAAGAGATAATGACCCCGGATTCATATAAAGAAATTTTTACAATAATCGAAGAGGAAATCACCGTTGAAGCATCCGGAAAAAAGGACCCCCACCGATCCCGGATAATCGAATATAAACAGTACAAAAAGGATAGATCCATCATATGGGTGGAATCCAATTGCAAGTTCCTGCGTGACATGGACCAAAAACCTGTGGGAATACTTATCATAACCCGGGATATCACCGAGCGCAAAGTTGCAGGGGAAGAAAAAGAACAACTCCAGGCTCAGCTTATTCAGGCACAAAAATTGGAATCCGTGGGTCGCCTGGCCGGTGGTGTGGCCCATGACTTCAATAACATGCTGGGGGTGATTCTTGGGCATGCGGAACTGGCACTATTGAAGGCGGATGAAGATAACGATCTGATTTCCGACTTGAAAGAAATTCAAACCGCAGCGAAGCGTTCAGCCAATCTCACAAAACAATTGCTGACTTTTGCCAGAAAAGACATCATCTCTCCCAAACAGCTTGATTTGAACGATACCGTGGAAAGTATGCTCAATATGCTGCGCAGGCTCATCGGAGAAGACATTGATCTGGTCTGGAAGCCGTCCGCCCATCTGTGGCCGGTGAAAATGGACCCGTCCCAGATAGACCAGATCCTTGCCAATCTGTGTATCAACGCAAAGGATGCCATTGCCGGAGTGGGCAAACTCACCATAGAAACCGGAAGAAAATCATTTGATGAAGCATACTGCAACGAACGTCCGGGCTTCATCCCCGGTGATTTTTTGCTGCTGGCCGTCAGTGACAACGGCTGCGGCATGGACAAAGAAATATTGGACAATCTGTTCGAGCCGTTTTTCACCACCAAAGCGGTTGGCAAAGGCACCGGCCTGGGTCTTGCTACCGTGTATGGCATAGTCAAACAAAACAACGGATTCATCAATGTAACCAGCGAACCCGGCCAGGGTTCCACCTTCAACATTTATCTGCCCCGGTTGGTTGCCGTTGAGGATACTGACAAGGCAGTGCCTGAAAAAAAACCAGCGGCCGGGGGTTCTGAAACCATTCTGCTGGTGGAAGATGAGCCCACCATTCTCAAAATAACCCGCATGATGCTGGAAAGGAAAGGGTATACCGTGCTGTCCGCAGCCACACCCACAGAAGCTGTAGCCAAGGCAAAAGAGCATGCCGGCTCCATTGATCTGCTCATGACCGATGTGGTCATGCCGGAGATGAATGGCCGTGATCTGGCAGAAAAAATCATCTCTCTTTACCCTGAAATCACACTGCTGTTCATGTC
>JAWOEJ010000152.1:0-3457 GCA_046482845.1 Desulfobacteraceae bacterium
TGGGTGTAAAAACGCTCCTCTTCCGTGAATCCGTATCCCCTCATGGCATACATGATGCGGTTGGCAGCGCCGCGTATTTTTACGGACACATTGACTTCTGGAATATACTCTTCAGCCAGCATGGTGGTTTCACTGGATACCCCTTTCATGTTGATCACAGCCATGCCCCCGAGGACGAGTGCAATGATGATGAGTACACCAAATCCCACACCGATTTTTGTGCCAAGCTTCATATTTTTCATGGTTTCTCCTTTTTAAATTTTTTTTACGTTAAAATAAAAATTATTAATTTCAGATGGTATAAGAAATCTGATTTAATTGTTTTTCAGAATTAAATATTGCTGACCGCATCGATTTCACCGTCGTCCAAAACACGGTCAATATCCAAAAGGATCTTGACCCCCCCCTCAAGTTTTGCCATGCCCAGGATGTACCGGGTGTCCAGCCGGGTGCCAAAGGACGGGGTTTCTTCAATGTCCTCTCCTTTAATGGGCAGGACCTCGGAAACAGAGTCCACCACAAGCCCCATGATGACCTGGCTGTCTTCTTTGTTGACCTCCACCACAATGATGCAGGTTTTGTCTGTGGTCTCTACAGTTTTCATCCCGAACCGGGTTCTAAGGTCCACGATCGGGATCACTTTTCCCCTGAGGTTGATCACTCCTTTTATAAAATCAGGGCACCTGGGTACGGATGTGATACCCATCATGCCGATGATTTCCCTGACATTGGTGATGCTGATACCATAATCCTCTTTTTCAAGAACAAAGGTTAAGAACTTTCCCTCCTTTTCATACACATGGTGCCGGTCCTGGCTATCCCGGCTGCTGTCTGATTCCATGAATTCCTCCTTTTTCTGGGTTTTGAAATTGTTCCTTCTGTATATACCGATCCGCTGAATTTCTTGTTCAAGCACTTCCATGGTAAAGGGTTTTTCAATAAATCCAGTACATCCGTTTTTAAAAGACGGGTCAAGCATTTTCCCTGAGGCCGCGGCAGATATCAGGACCACTGGCATATCACTATATTTCTGTCTAATGGATTTTAAAAACGCCAATCCGTCAATTTCAGGCATATCATAATCCGTAATTACCAGATCAACTGGAACACGCTGAAGTTCCAGGCAGGCCATTGCCTTGCCCGCACTGTCAACGGTCTGAACGGTAAACCCGCTGCTTTTTAAATTCAGACAAAGGGTTTTTAATTGTTCTGGCTCATTGTCAACCGCTAGTATGTGCATGGTTTATCCTGTTTGAATTGCATAACAATTTATTCACTGTTGACAATAGTTATACAGCATAAAATATGCCTGATAATAAATTTATTGTTAAGTATTAGAAATAATTGTGATTTGCACTAGAAAACAAGGGAAAAAATAAAAGGGAAGGGGTGGTATGTTTTGTACCAGTATTTGGGGATTTTGACGTGTTCAGAGGCTGAAAGCCTTGATGGTGGTATTGTTTAAGGAAATGTTACGAAATATAACAAAGTTACAAAATGGACCACCCATAAAGGGTTTAAAACCGGCCATAAAATGCCGGCCGGTTCCATGACCCGTTAGGGGGCTATTCAAAAAAGACAAAGATAAACATAATCCCAGTGTCCACAAAAAAAATAAGTGCCCGGTTTTTTTCATTTTATTTCTCCTGATTTTTTACACTCGAAAATCAAGTTTTTACTTGATTATCGAGTCTTTATGGAAGGGCATCTTAAGAGCCCCAGCGGTTGCCTGTCAGGAACGAGAACCAAAAGTCCTCCGTGGTTCTCGTTCCTGACAGGCAACCGCTGGGGGGGCGGTGGTATTCAAAAAACTTGATGATCGAGTTACACATTAAAGCGTATGTTTAAAATATCCCCATCCTGCACAATATAGTCTTTTCCCATAAGATACATTTTGCCGTTCTTTTTTAATGCCGCTTCCGAGCCCAGTTCCATGAGTTCTTCGTATTTCATGACTTCAGCTCTGATAAAGCCCTTTTGCAGATCAGAATGGATAACGCCGGCGGCTTCAGGGGCTGTGGAATTCTCTCTGACAAGCCATTGTCTGACTTCATCTTCTCCCACGGTGAAAAAAGAGATCCGTCCAAGGGCCTTTAGACAGAGCCGGGTGAGAGACCCCAGGGCCGTTTCCGTTATGCCGAGATCTTCAAGAAATTCATTCTTTTCATCGTCTGAATCCAGCAGGGCAATCTCTGATTCAAGTTTGGCAGAGACCAGCATGGCTTCCATCTGCAGGGACTGGCACATCCCATGGAACTGATTCAGGAGGTTTTGGTTGTCAAGGTCGTCTTCAGCAACATTAAGGGCTAAAATCATCTCCTTTCCTGTGATAAAAGGATAGCTTCGAATCATCAGCTCTTCATCACAACTTAATTCCATAAGCCGTAAAGGGGCTTCAGTTTCAAGGTGGGCCTGCATTTTTTCCATGAGTGCCAGCTCTTTTTGCTGATCTTTGTCCCTGATTTTTTTCAGGGTGTCCTTAAGCCGCTCAATCCTTTTTTCCACAAATATCTGATCGTGGATAATCAGTTCTGAATTGATCATTTCAGCATCCCGTAACGGGTTGACAGATCCCTTTGGATGATACACTGCGTCATCTTCAAAAGCCCTGACAACATGGCATAAAGCATCCATGTCGGCAATGTCTTTAAACACATCGCCTTGGGCAATGGTTTTCTGATCAATTTTGGGCAGCAAAACAAGGTCTATGCGCGCCCTTACCTTTTTCCTGGGGGCGTACAGGCGGACCAGGCGATCAAACCGGTTGTCAAGTATGTCTGCGGTGCCGGGAACCGGCTCAGCTGTACCGGCCTGGAGGGTCATTTCTTTCTGGGTCAGAATTTGAAACAATGTTTTTTTGCCTGTCTGGGGAAGTCCTGTGATGCCAATTTTCATTATCTGTATCCTGGTTTGGTATGTAAATTATTGAAAGCCGTCAGCCGTCAGTACTCGGCCATCAAGTATTCAGCTATCAGTATTCAGCCATCAGTATTAAGCCATCAATTGCTTATTTTATAGCAAGCTTTTTAACATTACAAGTTTACAATTTTTTTATTCATGGGCATAATTAGTGTCTGAACGAAAACCCCGTGTTTGGTCGAAAACGTGCCCAGCTGCAAGGCGCAAAAAAGTTTGAAACCGGAGTGTACTCAGGTACATGAGGATTTCACACTTTTGCAGCA
The DNA here is from genome assembly GCA_046482845.1 of Desulfobacteraceae bacterium. GTDB lineage: Bacteria > Desulfobacterota > Desulfobacteria > Desulfobacterales > Desulfobacteraceae > DATFJZ01. The sequence continues at coordinate 3,183 of JAWOEJ010000152.1, forward strand.
ACGCAGCAGATGGGTGCGTTTTCGTTCAAACACTAATTATTGATCTTTTGATTGCCTGTTAACCGTTTGGTGAAAAACGCCTCAAAAAAAGCATGGCTGAGCTTGAAGAGCTGATAGCAGAAACGAAAAAAAGACTGCCTGCTCATTCTACAAAACCGCCTGTTCTTCTGGATTTACTGGAATATGATACAGCGAGGGGCGGCTATAGGGGTCGCGGCCGGTGAGCTCGGCGAGCTCCTCCTGGGCCTGTTCCACCTGGGTGAGGCCCTCGCGGT
>JAWOEJ010000157.1:0-3837 GCA_046482845.1 Desulfobacteraceae bacterium
CACCAGTTCAAGGTCCTCCCTGGATACTTTGGCTGTATTGAATAAAAATCCTGTTTTAACCTTGAGCTCTGCGCTGTCTGAAGCTGTTGTCTGAATCTCTTGTTTTTTACGGTCAGCAGCGGGTTCTAAGAATTTTTTTTGGACTTGTGTATTGGCTTGTGTATCTGCCTGGGGTAAGGGTTTGGATTGACTGGCAGAATCTTTGAGACTGGCCACATCTTTTTCAATCAAGGCTATTTTTTCATTTAAATTCTGATTCTGGGTTTTATCTTTTTTCCAGGCGGAAAGGATTTCTCCAAGGTTTGTCTCTGGCTCCTTTGTGCGTTTTCTGAAATAGTCGCCGGATATCATGGCTGGATTATCAATAAAAATTTCCCTGGTTTCTGCATTTGAGTAGACTGCATTGTTTTCTTTTTCACTGCTGACAATATCCGGTCCGGCACATCCCAGTAAACATGTAATTAAAAAAAAGGGAAAAAGAAATTTTATTTTAAATATCATTGATAATCCTCCTTGTTTTATATGAAAGCCATCAGCCGTCAGCCATCAGTACTCAGCTGACAGCTTTCATGCTTCGTTGTGTCCGCCAGGACATGTGGGTTATATGACAAGCGTTTCTGTCTTTGCTGTAAGGGATCTTCCAAAAAATAATCCACGCATCTTGCTTGTCTTTTTGCCCGTCTCCTGCGTTGCGCCAATGGGACATATGTAACCCCAATACAATAACAGGCACCCGTTGTCAAACAGGTGCCTGTTATTTCTATATCACTCATGGTGCAGAAGAACAATCAATAATTTATCCTGAATCTGTCAGGGCTGAATTAGAAATTCAGGATAAATTCAGCGGCAAACCGCATGGCTACGTCATCGCACACTTCTCCTGTCAACGCTTCTGTTACATCATCGATAACTTCACCAGGGAAGAAAAAAGATGCCTGCCCGCGGATAAAGGAATGCTTGCTGGTGGCCAGGGTGATTTCATTGTCCCATTCTGTTCCCACATAGCCTGAATCCACCTTCTGGGCTCCGCCTACCGTAGCTGCTACCGGATCGACAATATTGGTGACAAAAATATCTTCGTTCCACCAGATATTGTTGATATTGGTTTTGTAAATCAAAAATCTTTTGGGTGCCACAGTGATGCCGGCACTTACCATGGACAGACCGGGATTGTCCCCCCGTCCATTTCCTGAACCGGACATGTTCTGGAGACCGCCTGTAAATACAGGGGTGCCGTTGCCGTAAAGCTCAGGGATATAGCCGTAAAGGGCAGTTCCCAGCATCATATTGGTATCTCCGAGAATGGTATTTTCTCCGCCCCATCTTGAGGCAAACCGCTGGGCATTGACAACACCGTTGTATCCTTCCAGATCATCATCATAGGGATCATCGTCACCCGAGGTGTACATGAACCCCAGGTGGGGCTTGAGGGGAAAGTCTGTGAGGATGCCTTTAAACTGATAGGAAATATCTCCTGCCAGGGCATAGGCATTGATGTCATAGTCCTCTTCAAGGGCTGTCTGGCGGTCCGGACCCACAGAACTGCCAAGACCGGTATCGTCTGCACTTCCAAACTGATACACCCCTTCAAAGAACATTTCTATATTGCCGAAGTTTCCAATCCAGTAACCGCCGAGATGATAGGAATCGGTCTCCGCTTCCTGTCCAGTAATCCCAAAGGGGGACCCGAGATAACCGGCAAAATCTGTGGTGGGAATTCCTCTGATATAGTCATAAAGCCCGAAAAACTGGAATTTGTTCTGATCGTTCAATTGATAGGTGAGGTAACCGGCGTACAGATCCCTGTCATCATTTCTATCATCACCCATGAGTGCCGGATCTACCTGCCAGTTGTTTTCCATGAGTTTAAAGTATCCAACATTGAAGCTCAGGTTGTCCTTTTCTCCGGTGAGCCAGAAACCTGGGTTATCGTCACCGTAAACCATGCCGGCTGCTTCCATGACATCCACATGCCAGATGTCCCATCCTGCGTGGAACCGCATGTTAAAGGGCAGGGCATAGGTGATCTGCAGCCGTTCAAGACCGAAATTGCTGGAATCTTTGTCTCTTCCGCCCCTGTCATCTACCGTTACGGTGTCAAGGGGTCTGTCAAATTCCAGGGCCCCGTAAAAGCTCCATGCTCTGTCCTTTGGCATGGCATTAAAATGGATTTTGGTTTCCGCCCGGATATACCCGTCTTCTACCCATCCGCTTTCATTGGGATGCTCCCGGAGAAGATTTGCAGGTGCATTGCCGTAAATCAGTCCGCCGGCGGCCTTTACCAGATCGCTGTCACTGACGCCAAAATCCCAGTCCTTCTCAGATGTGGGAATGATTCTCACAGTGGATCCAAAACTCATGAGAATATCCTTTCCCGTTGTGACCTGAACACTGCCCGGACCTACGATGGTTTCCTTGGTAATGTCGTCGGCCATGTCAAGCTGTTTTTTCAGGCCTTCATCCTGTGCAAAGCAGGTCAGGCAAACCATCACGGATGCCAGAACCAGCACTGCTGCCAATCCAAAAATCTTTTTCATAATTCCCCCTTTTTGAGAATAGTTAACTAACACCCTTAAACATTTATGTGGTGAGTTTTTAAACAAGAACAGTGTTTTCTGCAGAATCTAAACTTTATCTCTATCTATTCTCTGAATTAATAGAATTAATAGATTAAAGCGTCTATTGCACACAGCTCCTGTTTTTACTGCCAGTTTTTTTATGCATACAAAATTATAAACTATTGCACCCTGTCTGTTCCCATTGGGGCAATTATGTAAACAGGTTCATAATATTGATCTATTGTGTAAAAAAATTCATATTCTGCTAATATCTTGAGTAGATATAGTTAAGGTTTGAATTTCTGTCAAGAAAAAAGTTCTGAGTTAAAAAAGATGTATCAAATCCTGAACACCTATTCTGTCAGGGACTGAAAAAATGAATGCTACCAGATTTTCCAGAAGGGTTTTTTCTTTTTTTCAGAAGAGGCCTTATCGGTTTTTTCATCTGATGAGCTGTTGTAAGGGGTCTGTTCTTCTGTTTCATCCTCTTCTTCTGAATCATTTCCCCAGAATTTCCAGAAAGGCTTTTCTTCTTTTTCTGTCTCCGGATACTCTTCTGTCTCCTGATCCTCTTCTTCTAGTGGATCATTTTTCCAGAACTTCCAGAACGGTTTTTTTTCTTTTTTTTCAAAGTGCCCGGCCATGAGCGCTTCGGGATTCTGGGTAAACACCTGGTTTTCAACGGGTGTTGCCACTTTTTTCTTATACTCGGGGGGTGAGGAAGATCTGTTGAAAACAGTGGTGTTTATTTCTGCAGCAAGGCTTGATGTTCCCGGTATAATATCCTGAGTGGTTTCCATCTGGTTGTAAAAGCGGACAGATTCACTGGTTTCGCAATTGTATACCCGGGTATCAATGCTGTAAGCCCCTGCAAATTCTGTAATACTTCCGGTGAGGACATAATCGGTATTTTCCGGAATTAGGGTGTTTTTATCACTGCCCGTTGTCCGGGACGGGTCAAGATGCTTTAAAACAGATGAAGCGCTGTCCCTTTCTACCGTGATAACGTGATTCTTCCACGACAGCCGGGACAGAAGCATATTATGGACACCGTCTCTGATATAGGTGATGTCATTTTGAGAATTGATATGGAAGGGGACAATGATAATTGTTTCAGCGCTGCTGTTGGACACTGCCCAGAAAAATATCAGTCCCCCTGCCATCACGGGAGGTAATATTTTTTTTATACACCTGTTTAATCTTTCTGATATCGCTTTGTACGGCTCCATATTTAAAGTTTCCGTCTGAGTTTAAAGTGTTATTTACTGTTTTTGTCTGA
>JAWOEJ010000270.1:0-5289 GCA_046482845.1 Desulfobacteraceae bacterium
ATGAGGAAGAACCGGACCCGCTGGAAGATGAAGATATTCAGGAAATAGAACTGGACCCTGATCAAGAGCTCGAAAAAATTGAGGCGCTGGATGAGGACACTGAGGAAATTGAACTGGATGAGGATGAAGAACTTGAAGACATTGATGAACTCAATGAAGAAGAACCGGACCCGCTGGAAGATGAAGATGTTCAGGAAATAGAACTGGATCCGGATGAAGAGCTGGATGAAATTGAGGAACTGGATGGGGATACCGAGGAAATTGCTCTGGATGAGGACGAAGCGCTTGAAGACATTGATGAACTCAATGGGGAAGAACTGGCCGCTCTGGAAGAATTTCGGGCACAGCAAGAGAAGTCTGAACAATTTGACAATTTTCTTGGAGAAGAGGAAAAAAAATACAATACCTATGTTATGGTTCCGGCGGGCCGGTATACAGTGGGCACCACAAAATCCCTGAAACACAGCCTTGATTTCCAGGAAATTGAAATGCCCCGGATATATATGGCCCGGTACCCTGTCATCAATGCTCTTTTTGAAACATTTATCGAGCAGACCGGATATATTACCACTGCTGAAAAAAAAGGCTTTGGCACAGTTTTTTATGGACGTTTTACAAAAGGGAAAAATAAATCTGTCTGGAGAACCGGTTCAGGCAGCAGCATGGTAAAAAAGGCCTGCTGGTTCCAGCCTGAGGGCGAAGGAAGCTCAATTCATGGGAAAAAATACCATCCAGTTGTTCAGGTAAGCCTTGAAGATGCCCTGATGTTTGCATCGTGGATCGGAAGACGTCTTCCGTCCGAAGCTGAATGGGAGGCTTCGGCCAGGACAGATATGGCTTTAAAGTATCCCTGGGGCAACCAGTGGATGGAAAATGCCTGTAATATTGAAAAAACCGGCATAGGCGACACCACCTCTGTTTCTGAATATGACAGGTATGCAAACGCATTTAAACTTGCTGACATGCTCGGCAATGTCATGGAATGGACCACAGACCGTGAAACAGCCCCCTTTGACACCAGCAGCAGAACCTTATTCCAGGTGGCCAAAGGGGGGGGGTGGATTGCCGGAAACAATATTACCATAAGCTCCCGGGGACTTTTTAAGACTGGATTTACTTCCAACACCATCGGTTTCAGATGCATGTCGGAAAACTTCCAATAACCGGCATGGCCGGTCCATTATCATAGACCCGGCCACAGGGAAAAAGTCTGATCTCCTTTGGTTCTCAATGCTCCTGACAGATAACCGCCGGGGGCTCTTAATCGGCTGTTTCATAAAAAAAAAGAGGAATTCAAATGGATACACCAATGATAAAACAAAGAATAAAAAGAATCAGAACAGACATGTCAAAAGCAGATATGGACACAATCATTATTCTTTCTGATGCCAACAGAAGATATTTAAGCGGCTATACAGGGGAAGACGGAAGCTATGACGAAACAGCGGGCATGCTGGTTATAACACAATCGGACTTGATTCTGGCAGCGGACCCGCGTTATGATACCCAGGCAGCCAATGAAGCAGCGCTGTACAGGGTTGTCTGCTACAGAGAAAAAATTGAAAAAGACCTCTGCAGCACCCTTGAATCCCTTAACGCCTTAAAGGTCGGGATTGAATTTGAAAGATTAACCCACCACATGTTTGTGCGCATACAAAAAGAAGCGCTTGACCAGGGACTTGACATGGAGTTTCTGGCAGCAGATGATATTCTTAAGGATTTCCGCATGGAAAAGGATGATCAGGAGATTGCTGCCGTAAAAGCGGCCCTGGAAATCGCTGAAACCTCTTTTCTGCAGTTCAGAAAAAAAATTGTTCCGGGTATGACAGAAAAAGCCGCGGCCTGGTACCTTGAAAAAAAAATGCGCGAAAACGGGGCAGACACTCTGTCCTTTCCTGTCATTGCTGCATCCGGAGAAAACAGCGCCCTTCCCCATGCCATTCCCGGAAACCGGCAGTTCAGATCCGGCGAGCCGCTGCTGTTTGATTTCGGTGTCAGACTGAACGGATACTGCAGTGATACCACAAGGACCCTGGTTATGGGAGAGCCGGACACCACCTTTAAAGAAGCCTATGACATTTTATTTAACGCCCAGGACCTTGCCGTCAAGGCAATTCAGCCCGGTATATCCGCCGATAAAATAGATAAAACAGCCAGGGATTATATTGACAACACCAGATTCAAGGGAAAATTTGCACACAGCCTGGGGCACGGTGTGGGGATTGCCATTCATGAGGCGCCAAGGCTTTCAACCCGTGATAAAACCATTTTAAAGCCGGGAATGGTGGTCACTGTAGAGCCGGGCATCTATCTGCCCGGATGGGGCGGTATCCGGCTTGAAAATATGGTCCTGGTAACAGAATCAGGTGCAGAAGTCCTGAACACCATGGGATATGATGATTTTATCCTAGATAATGGATAAGCTGATTGACCAATACCTGGAACATCTCCTGATTGAAAAAGGGATATCCCGCAACACTGTCACAGCCTATGCCGCTGATCTTCAGGAGTATGCTGACTTTCTTGAAAGCTGCAGCATTTTTGATATTGAGAAGACAGATACAACCGCCATTTTAAGCTGGCTTGTAAACCTTTCAAAAAAGGGATTGTCTGCCAAATCAAGGTCAAGACATCTGATCAGCGTCAGGGGGTTCTACAAATTCCTTTTCCAGGAAGGGCTTATATCATTCAATCCAGTAAAAAAAATTGATCTTCCAAAGACAGGTCTGTATCTACCCCAAACCCTTTCAGTGAACGAGGTAACAGCCATTCTTAAAGGGCCTGACCAGACAAAACCCAAAGGAATCCGCAATGCAGCCATGCTTGAAATCCTCTATGGTGCGGGACTTCGGGTTTCCGAACTTATTCATATGAAAGTGCAGGACATTAATACAGAAGCCGGGTTTGTAAGGATTCTGGGAAAAGGGGAAAAGGAGAGAATTGTTCCCCTGGGATCCTTTGCCAGAAAAGCTGCTGAAAACTGGATAACAACGGCCAGACCCCTTCTTCTCAAAGGACATTCAAGCCCGTATCTTTTTGTGGCAAGGGCCGAAAAGCCCATGACCAGACAGGGGTTCTGGAAAATAGTAAAAAAATATGCCTTAAAGGCAGGCATCTCAAAGAATGTCACCCCGCACACCTTCCGTCATTCCTTTGCCACCCATCTGATTGAGGGAGGGGCTGATTTAAGGTCGGTCCAGACCATGCTCGGCCATTCTGATATTTCAACTACCCAGATCTATACCCATATCTCCCAGAAATACATCCTTGAAATGCACAAAAAATGTCATCCCCGGGCTTAGGGATCTTCCAAAAAATCATCTAAAATCATCTGCAGAAATGGAGAACCGCTTCATGATCTGCTGAAGGGCCTGCCTTTCAAGGCCGCAGCGCCGGGCTGCCTTGGAGACATTGCCGTTGGTAAGGGAAAGCATGGCGTGGATGTAATTCTGGTTGAATCGTGTCAGAACCTTTTCCTTAACCTCTTTGTAGGGAAGATTTTGAATTTTATCCTGGGAAAAGACATCAAAGCTGTCCCTGGCCATGGTCTGGCTGTCAAAAGAGATATCTGAACAGGTAAGGGTATCTGAGCGGCAGTGGAGTATTCCCTGGATAATTGCATTTTCAAGTTCTCTGACATTCCCGGGCCAGGGCTGCGCCATAAACCGTTCCATGAGTCTGGCAGATATTTTCTTCTCTTCTTTGTTAAGGGCTTTGCAATGCTTTTCAACCAGATATTCTGAAATCAGGGGAATATCTGAAACACGGTCTCTCAAAGGCGGCAGTTCAATGGCAACAACATTGAGCCTGTAAAAGAAATCTTCTCTAAACTCACCGTCCTCTATTTTTCTGGACAGATCCCTGTTGGTTGAAGCAATGATCCTGACATCAACTTTTACTGATTTATTACTGCCAAGCGGTTTAATTTCCTTTTCCTGGAGAACCCGCAGAAGTTTAGTCTGTATGGAGGGACCAACATCACCGATTTCGTCAAGAAAAATCGTGCCCATGCAGGCCTCCTGAAACAGACCGGGTTTATCCTGCACTGCATTGGTAAATGCCCCTTTTTTATACCCAAACAATTCACTTTCCAGAATATTTTCAGGAATAGCTGGACAGTGGACTGAGATAAAAGGCTTTTTTTTTCTTGGACTCAGGCTGTGAATCGATCTGGCCATTAAATCCTTACCAGTCCCGGATTCGCCTGTGATCAAAATGGTCACATTGCTTTCAGCCACCATGGCAATTTTTTCATAAACACGTTCCATGGCAGGGCTTTCCCCGATAAATTTTGAAAATGCCACTTTTTCAGCCTTTTTAAACTCTTTTCTCTCCTCTTTCCGGCAGGTCTTGTTAATGGCATTTTTGACTTTAAATATAATCTCATCATGATCAAAAGGCTTGGATAAAAAATCAAACGCCCCGTTTTTGATTGCTTTTACGGCCATATCAATGCTGCCGTATGCCGTAATCATCATAATAGTCACATCAGGATAAAATTCCTTTGCATGGTCAAGGAGTTGAAACCCATCCATACCCGGCATTTTTATATCACACAGCATCAGATCAAACTTTTGCTGTTCAAGCACTGTTACGGCATCAAATGCTGAAAATGCCATTACCGCAGTGCACTCAAGTTCAGATTCCAGGATTCTTTTAATCAGCCTGGCCATATCTTTTTCATCATCAACAATAAGAATATCTGTTTTCATTTTACCTCCAAAGCCTCCCCAAAGGGAAAAGTCCTTGTATCCTGCAGCCCTCAAATATTTCCGGTACTTTCTGATTTTATGGTTTATACACTACAACCATTGACTTTCAAAGTCAAACGTCAATAAAAACAATGAGCCGCCTGAATACTGCCACAGGGCTTATTGTAAAACTTTTGTCAAATTCCCTGTTATAAAAACAAAACCCTTAACATTAAACCCAAAACATGAGATTTTTCATATAACCCACATGTCCTGGCGGACACAACGAAGCATGAAAGCTGTGAGCTTTTAGCTGTGAGCTTTTAGCTTTTAGCTGTTAGCTGTTAGCTGTTAGCTGTTAGCTTTTAGCTGAGTACTGATGGCTGACGGCTGACGGCTTTCATATAAAAAAAAATCAGGTGTCTGGGAAACCATGGAGGATAATTTTGAAAAAAAGCAGTGATGTGGCCATCATTGGAATGGGGTGCATCTTCCCTCAAGCCAATGGACTCAAGGAATTCTGGAAACTTATTTTTAACGGCAAAGATGCCATAACTGAAATCCCTGAAAAAACCCACTGGTCCTTGAAGGATTTTTA
>JAWOEJ010000273.1:0-3625 GCA_046482845.1 Desulfobacteraceae bacterium
GTAAACACTCGCTCCGCATGATGGGCATTTCGGTCCTGAAGAAATATCTGGTCTGTTGGTGAAGGTCGAAGATGAATTGACCCACCAAGCATGCCCAGAGGGGCATTTGTACATCTTTTGTAATTTGCCCCACTCTGTCCTAGTCTCCCCCGTAAAATACATTGAATTTCCGCAAGTTAGACATTTTTCAGCGGCTATGGCACCGCCCACAAAGATTCCAAGTGCAAGAAATATTGCAACTGCGTATTTCATCGTCTAATCTCCTTTCTCTGCTAAAGGCCCGGGTCAGCCGCGGGAACAAGTTCATGTGTGGATCAGCATATCATTAATGAAAAAATTATCTAACTTTATATTATGCTAAAATAAAAGAAGTACAGAACTGTGTATCATCTTTATATCTGACCATTTTCCATTTTTGGAATAATAAAATCAAAACCAGATCTGCATTTTTCGAAACCTTAGGAGTTGCCCATACTTGCCCTAACCTGAATTTTGCTAAAGCTCAAATATCTTGCAACTAAGCTTAATTCTCGCAAACCTCAATGATACTCAAGGTATTGTAAAAATCATTTCCATTACTTTCACAATATTCCATGAAAGTCCAGCTGAAAAAGGAAACTTTTTATTCGGCCGGCGCCCACTCATTGAAAACACCCAGATCCTGATCCCGCAGCCGGGTATAAATAACGCCACCATCTTCTATATGGCCTCCCAGGGCCTCAAGAAAAATATGTGGTGGATAAGCATTTGCTGCTGCAAAGTCAATCGGGCATTTCTCAATTCCGGCATTTGTGGTCCGATAAAGCCGCGGGATTCATACCGCCTTTGCTCAGCTGCCGGATGTGTTTTTTCTGGTCATCGGTGAATGATGATTTCCAGCCCAGATGTTTACCCTTGGCCTTTGCTGGTGGTCCCAGACTTTTTTCCTGCCGGTGAACTGCATCAGGGTAAGCGATTTTGAGGGCTGCCGCCTGGCGGTCCGTAAGGTATTGTATTTTGATGATGAAGCGGTTCCTGTGCAGAAATTAAATTTTATTGGGTGTCGGGAGGTGCTTGAAATGAAATCTGTTACAAGGACTGTTTGAGATATTGCATTTTTTTGGGCGGGGAGGCGCCCAGTTCAGCATGCAGGATTAGCTTGCATTGTCTGTAAATGGCCAGGGCCTCTGTTTTTTTTCCCGATTGCACATAGATTTGCATAAGTCTTGGGTATAAAGATTCCAGCAAGGGATCAATTTCAAGGGCCTGTCTGCAGCAGTTAACGGCTTTTTCCCACTGTCCCTGATGCTCGAGTTGATCAGCAATTTTCTGGATGGCAGACAAGAAATTTGATCTCAATTTTTCACGTTCAGGGATCACCCATGAAGATTGTTCTTCCGGAATAAATGGGCCACGATACAGCAAAAGCAGTTCATTTAACAATAGTAAAGCGTTTTTCATACAATCCTGTTCCTCAAGATCCTTATCAACTCTGGAGCAGCAGGATGCAAAGGCACAGGTGTCTGTCCAGACAATAAACGCATTAAATGCGAGTGTGCCCTGTTTGTGCACAATGGCATTTTTGCTGCCCAGCAATTTTCTGAGACGGTGCAGCGTGGTTTTAAAGGCATTGTAAGCGGCATCGCCGTCACTGTCCGGCCAGAGGGCATCCAAAAGGGCATGTTCCGGAACATTCGTACCCCCTTTTGCCATCATATATTTGAGCATTGTCAGGGGTTTTTGCTGGGCTTTTCGCGCAAACTGCAGGGCGTTTTCTCCAAGATGAATTTTTAACCCGCCTAAGGAAGATATGCGTATGGGCCATGGCCAATTCGGGATATTCAAGGGAGAGGTTTCAGGGATGAAATTATGCTTTCTGATGAGTGTACACACATATTTTACTTCAATATCCTTTTTAAGGGCATGGACACACAAACGGGTCATCTCTTTGGGAATCCAGCAGAAACCATATCGGTAATCCCATGTTCTGCCCAGACACAAGGCTTTCCTCAGGGTTTTTTCTGCCTTGGCTTCCGCCTTTTTGTCCAGTAAAAAAGTTGTCAAAGTGAGAAGTGCCATGAATTTCTCCTGGAAGGTGCCAAAACGGCTGCACAAACGAAAAGACTTTTTCAGATGTGTTTCTGCTGTTTTTTTTTCACCCAGGGCATAGAACATTTTTGCCATCAGCAGATGACCGCCTGTCAGCATCATCTTGGTTCCACTCTGTGTCGCTTTTTCAAAAAATGCCAGGCCATGATACCGGCAATCGGTGATATTTTCCGTTAAAAGTTGCAGCCAGAAAAAAGCATAATGGTACAGGCTCTGGTGCCAGAGCCCCTGATGACTTAGATGTGGTGTCACTTCTTCTAAAAATTTTTTTGCTGTATCGTATCTGCCAAGCCCCATGGCACAGAGGGCCGCATGGACCCTGAGTCCCAGGAACAAAAGGAAAATCCCGGTCTCTTTTTCCACTTTCATGGCCTGGTCGGCAGCAGTCAATCCCTCTTGAAAGTTTGCACTGAGCCATGCATGAAAGGTTTTTGTATCCAGAAAGGTAATATATAACAGGGGTGCTGTCTTTTTGTGGGTCACGTCTTTGAAGATCTTGAGAAGGTGCTCGGCAGAACAGAGATCGCCCTGTGTCATTCTCAAAAAAATAAGCGGAGAAAAAATCTGAAGAGTGAGGTTTACATCCTTTGTCTCATGAAGCATCTGCCACGCCCGGTCACTCCATTTTTTTGTTTCAGCTGGGTCATTGCCTCCCAGGAGCAGGGCATAAAGCATAGAGGCCGTGAGTTTCAGGATAACTTCAGGTGGGCCGGCCATCCCGAAGCGTGCTTCCAGTATCCGGCATTTTTCTATATACCGGTCAAATTCCCTGAAAGTATCGAATTGGTATGCGACAGCATCCAGCATACCGGACAAAGACATAAAGCATCCTGCAGGATCTGATTGTGCTTCAAATATCTCGAGTGCTTTTTGAAACAGCGTTTTTGCCTGGTCAGGGGCAGTTGGAATTTTGCATGCGCCTTTCCAGAAAATCAGCCATGGCTGTGTTATAAAAATTTCCCGGGGAAATGCAGTAATCCATGTCTCTATTGTTTGCACACGCCCCTGGGATACCAGTACGGGTGCCGTATCAAGGATCAGATTCATGGCCTCCATAAAGTGGTGTGAGCGGATATATAAATTGACGGCATCCTCTGATTTTCCTTCTTGTGCAAGAATGGATGCTGTTTGTACCAATAGCGCATCGTGTTCGGATGATGAGAAAAATTGAGAAGCTTTTTTTTGAAGAAATTCCTGGAACAGCGGATGAAAATGGTATTCAGGAGGATTGTTCATGGAGACAAAGGTAAAACCGTTTTTTTGGATCAGGATCTCGAGTACACGGCATGCCAGGTTTCCTCCCAGCGTCCGGGCAGCATTCAGGGAAATCCGGGAAAGATAAGACAATTTTACAAGAATGGTCTGGATTTCAGGTTCAAGGTTGTCAAAAATGGTGGAACCGAGATAATCAAATATTTCGGTCGGTGTCTGGTCAGAATGAGGAAAATGAATCTCCTTACAATTACCTTCAAGGATATGACAGATACAACCCTGTTCAGGATCTGGAAACCAGGACTGATGGTGCGGAACAGATGTA
>JAWOEJ010000299.1:0-5733 GCA_046482845.1 Desulfobacteraceae bacterium
AGTGATTGCAGCGGTAAAAGGGGCCTGCCTTGGCGGTGGCATGGAGGTTGCCATTGCGTGTGACATTATTGTTGCTGCGGAAAATGCGGTTTTCGGCCAGCCCGAGGTGAACCTTGGTTTCTTTCCTCCTTATGCTGTTCTGCGCCTTCCCGAGCTTGTGTGCACGGCCAGGGCCATAGAAATCTGTACCACGGGCCGGAACTATCTGGCAGAGGAGGCAAAAGTCATGGGATTTGTATCCACCACGGCTCCCCTGGATCAATTCCAGGAAGCGGTTGACAAAACAGTCAAGGACATCACCATGGCAAGCCCCCTGATTCTAAGGCTCAACAAACGGGCTGTAAAACGTCACCTTGGAACGGGGTTTTCCCAGGGCGTTGACCTGGTGAGCAACTATTTCCTCAACACCATGATGAAAACCGAGGACACCCTTGAAGGGATAAAGAGCTTTGAGGAGAAACGCAGGCCTTCCTGGAAAAACCGCTAAGCGGAACTCATGGCTGCCATTCTTCCAGGAAAATTTTTGCCAGAACTGCCGGACGATCTATCATTGAAGGCATTGAAGAGGCCGTAACGCCCGGAGGCGGTTATGTTCTGATCACTGGCTGTGTGCTCCACGGGACAAATCCGCGTCCTTGATTATTAAAGTTAAATAACGTCCCTGTTTAAAAAAAAGGTAATCAAAAAAACAACATATAAAGGAGATAATCAATGAAAAAAATTGAGACAACAGGTGTAATCGGATTTGGTGTAATGGGATCTGCAATCGCTATCAGTGCGGCTTCAGCAGGATACGATGTTATATTCAAGGAACTCAACGACGACCTTGTCAACACCATGTTCAAAAAATGGGTAACAGGTCCCCTTGCCAAAAAAGTTGAAAAAAACAAAATATCCCAACAGGAAGCCGATGAAATCACCCAAAAAATCAAAGGGACCTCGAAATACACAGATCTCTTTAAATGCGATTTGATTATCGAAGCGGCTGTTGAAAATTTTGATCTGAAAAAACAGGTTTTCAAAGAATTGTCCGATGTGTGCCGGGATGACACAATAATTGTCAGCAACACATCCACCTTCCCCATAAGGGAATTGATGGCGGATGTGAAAAATCCGAAACGGACTGCAGGCCTCCATTATTTTTTTCCAGCCAATGTCAACAAGCTGGTGGAGGTGATCCGCCAGGAAAAGACCAGTGATGAAACCTATGCGGCAGTCAAGTCCTTTGCCGAAAAAAACAAAAAAACCGTCATCAGCGTCAAGGACTTTCCCGGATTTGCAGTCAACCCTGTTTTTATTGCCAGCTATATGGTGTTGAACTCGTTTTACGGGAATTATAACGCAGCTACCCTGGAAAGCATATCCAAAGAAGCCCTGGGACTGAAATTCGGCATCCTGTGGGTACAGAACTTCACCGGCATCGGAACCTCTTTCCATGCTGCCCAATCCATGTATGACTACCTTGCCGGGACGGACGTCGGTTTTGTGAATATGCCTGAACCGCTGGCAAACCTGTATCATACCGGGGAAACCTGGAATCTTGAAGACGGGCCGGTAATTGAAAACAAAACAGTGAGGCAGATCGTCATAGACCAGCTTTACGGAGCTATTTTCACCATGTCCACCCATCTGACAGAAAAAAAAGTGGTAACCAGGGAAGACCTGGAAAAGGGGATAAAATTATCGCTGGCCTGGCCGGAAGGCCCTTTTGCCCTCATGGAAAAGCTGGGACAAGAGACTGTCAGGGAGCTGATCATAAAAACCTGTTATTCCGGCGGTTTTAAACTTCCCCAGAGTTATATGCAAAGTATTTAAACACTTTTTTTATCGATAGAATAAGGCAAGGCAAGATACCTGAGATCGAAAATTTTACCTGGAAGATACCTGGTCAGTCGTTGAAGACCTCCTGGGAGAACCGTTGCCGAATAAATACCGGCACCTGGATATTCCTGAAAGATTCAAAGACAGCGAAACCCTTTTCCAGAGTGCAGATACCAGCACCCTGCCGGAAGGAAAACCACCACTCAAAGGACAGCAGAAAGGAATCGATTGTGTCCTTAAGAAACTGGAATCAAAATCTTTGACAGCCTTCAGGCTGACCGATGAAATTCTTGAACTTGCCTTTTTCCCCAGATTCCTTAGGAGTACCGGGTGTCACACCGTATTTTTCTGATCAGGTTTGTTCTGGTTGTGGCACTGGTTTAACGGGGGTGAATGTCTCTTTCATAATAAAGGTGCATATCAACGCCGCAACCGATGTCCCCAGCAGGACATAAAAAACAGCGGTATACCCCTGGACTGAATAAACATTTGCCGCTGATGTGGGATACATATCAAGTATTCTGCCGAGAACCGGCATGTAAATAGCCCCGCCCAGAAAGGGAAACAGGTTGACAGTGCCCACGGATGTGCCTGCGATTTTCACGGGGAAGAGCTCTTTGGTGGTGGTGAATCCAATGGCAACAGTGGAAGAAGAACTCACCGAAAAGAGAAAGATAATAATATACAGCACCGGGGTGGGGAGCTGTGAGGGAAAAAGACAGAGTATAAGAAACTCCAGGGTCAGCAGGGAGGTAAAGATGATAAAAATTTTCTTACGGCTTTTAAGTATTTTATCTGATAAAAATCCCAGAACAGGACTGCCAATAATCATGCCCCATGCGATCATGCTGAGAATGGCGCCGGATTCGGCCCTTGACATGCCGTAGACATGCATGAGGTAAGGCCCTCCCCACAGGGCGCCAAAGCCGAAAAATATACCGCAGTCCAGAAAGAACCAGATTGCCACCGGCCAGAAATGCCGGTTGGACAATACCTGCCAGGCCCCTTGCAGAAGCGTTGTCTTCTCAGGTTCTGAATGGTCTTTTACCTTAACGCCGGGATCAATCTCTTCGATAAGGGGCCATCCTTTGTCGGCAGGGCTGTCCCGGACAAATATCCAGATAAAGATTAAAAGGAGAAGTGTACAGATGCCGATTATTTCAAAAGAGAGCCGCCACCCGAACAGGGATGTCATCAGGGCAAGGAACCAGGTTGCCGCCAGCACACCGACCCCTCCCACCGCGTTAAGGAGGCCTGCCATGGAAGCGAATTCTTCCGCCTTAAACCACTGGGCAAGGATTTTCATTGTGGGAATAAACACCATGGAAACACCAAAACCCACAAAAATTCTTGCAATAAAGGCGGTTTCCATGTTAGGTGCCAGCCCAAAAAGAATGCTTCCAAACGAGGCGATCAGCAGAAAAAAAGTAACGGTTTTACGGGGACCTATGGAGTCTGAAAGGAGACCTGCGGGAAGCTGCATGGCTGCGTAGCAGTAGAAATAGATGGATCCCAGAACCCCCATCATGCTTGCCGTGGTTTTGAATTCATGAACAAGATCATTTGCGACAACTGACAGAGAGAGTCTGTGAAAATAAACAAAGAAATAGGCTGCAGCCAGAACAGTGAAAATAACCCATCTGTACCTTAAAAAAGTTTCTCCCGGGGTCGCGTTTTCCATATTTCCTCCCGCGGTTCCAGTGTTATAGAACCGTCACGATGCCATGCATCACAACAAATCATGAAACTTGAATGGTACCGCATCTTGTTTCTTATAAATGGCCTGAATTACGCCGCTTCAATTACGCTGCCTGGTATGACGCGGCCCCTATCAGGCGGCCACTCGCCTGAAAAACTTGTTCACGGATTTCAAAAAATTTCTTAGGGTGTTCTTTTTTATTACCATCACTCAGGTAATTGATCAACAAAATTGAAAAAATATCTTAAAATAATCCTTGCAAAACATAGCGAGTTTCATTATGTATAGGATAATATAGTTTAATTATAGCTAAATATTAGCCTGTCTTTTGCATCCAACCCGTCTCCCCTGGTTTTTTAAGGCAGTTTGTATCCTTTTCGGGCACCTGTCTGAAGAACCTCAACCATAATACTATATCACAAAGGAGGTTAGACATGAAGTTAAAAAGATGCTCAGCAATCCTGGTTCTCGGCATGGCCTGCACCCTGTTTCTCATCAGTCCAGGCTTTGCAAAAAAACCATCCCTGGACAGTTGGAAACCGTCATTTGATCCCTCGGGGGCAAAGTACAGGTGTGTGGTTTCCAATGTCTCCCACCCCGTTTTGAAGGGGACCTATGCTGGTTTTGCCATGCGGGACGAATTGTGGAAAAAAACCAACGGCCAGATTTACATCGATTTTAAACCCTTTTCCATGCTTGGCGGAGAAGTTGAGGTTCTGAATCAGCTGCAGATGGGAGCCATCCAGGGAATGGGTGTCAGCTCTGTTGCAGCCACCAACCTGGGCCCTAGATTCGGCCTGATCAACCTCCCCTTTCTTATCAACTCCTTTGACAAACTCGACAAATTTGTCAACAGCGGAAAATTGTTTCGCCATTACATGAAAGCCATGGACCACGTTGGCATTGTCGGTCTGGATATAACAGGATACGGCAATTACGGGTGGGCCTCCACCACCCCGATAAAATCCATCAGCGATGCCAGAAAAGTTAAATTCCGGACGGCCGAGGCTGCTGTCAATCAGATGCTCTACAAGGAATGGGGATTCAATCCTGTTGTTATGCCCTGGCCCGATGTTCCTGTAGCCCTCAAACAGGGAGTGATCACCGGACTTGACCACACCCCCATGGTGTGCAATATCACCAAAAAATTTGAAGTGGCAAACTACTTTACCCGTGTCAATTACGCCCAGGGACTTTTTATCTGGATTTTCAACAAAGCCTGGCTGAACAGCCTTCCCAGCGACCTTCAAAAGACCTTCAATGTCGTTGTCCATGATGTCTGTGCAGACATCAGGCAGCAGACAAGACAGCAGGAGGAAGACCAGATTGCCGCTGCAAAAGCCAAGGGAATCAAATTTTTCACCCTCCCCGACGATGAGATGGCTATTTTGAAAAAACAGGGAGACTTGGTCCACGACGAATATGCCGGGGCCATCAACCAGAATTATCCCAATGACAAGTACAAGCCGGATAATTTTCTCAAAGAGGTCCAGGAGTACATCGGATATAAATAGTGTTTGAATGAAAACTCACCCATCTGCTATGTTGCTGCAAAATTTTACCAAATCATGTACTTGAGTACACTCCGGTTTTAAAATTTCTTGCACCTAGGCAAGTTTTCTTCCAAACACGGGGTTTTCGTTCAGACTCTAAATAGTCGATAAAAATGGCAGGCATTGCCTGCCCAGAAAAAAACCGCAATAAAAACAAACCACGGCTGTCCCCAGAAGATAAGGTTTTTGTCCTTTTTGAGGGGGCAGGCCCACCAAACAAGTCAGGGCCTTGATCATAACGCCGGCCATGGAACAAAATCAACGGATTTGACCGAAGTTATGATCAAGACCCAAGTCAAGGAGGGTTTATGCTGGGAACAATCATCGACAGAATGGACAGGGGACTGGCCTTTTTTGAGGACTGGTCCCTTTTTGTAACGGTTATGGCGGCATTGACAGCGCTGTTTGCCAATGTTGTGCTTAGATACGGATTCAACTACTCCCTTGCCTGGTCCGAAGAACTTGTCCGGGAGACGATCACCTACCACATTCATCCCGCCGATTAAACCCGGGACCGGGCGAGCTTTTGAAAGGAAAAATAGGCTTTACCACAGTTTTTAATCTGAGTGGGGATGCCGATCGTGCCTGTTTCTCCGCCCAATTCAAGGAAGATATTGTGGGCATATGCCCTTTCGATTCCGCCTCTGACCTGCGTAAAGG
>JAWOEJ010000013.1:0-16198 GCA_046482845.1 Desulfobacteraceae bacterium
ACTATAAGCCTGATTCCTCTAACTCGGTTATCAAGTTTTTATGGAAGGGCCGATTAAGAGCCCCCAGCGGTTGCCTGTCAGGAACATTGAGAACCAAAGGAGATCAGACTTTTTCCCTGCCAGGCGTTGCGACAATCAAGCTGTTTGAGGACCAATGGCCGCAGGTCGCCGATTTTTAGCCTGGCAGGGAAAAAGTCCTCCGTCGGTCGCTGTTCTGACAGGCAACCGCTGGGGGCGGCGGTATTCAAAAAACTTGATGATCGAGTCTAAGGTAGCAAATTGAAATAAGTTGTGCATATTGTGTCAGATGTATAAGTTATTTTCACTTGCTGCCTAAGTCATCCCCAATTTGATCATGGAGTATACAAAAAATCAATCATGATAGGTGACCACAGGTTCTTTCATTATCATTTCAATGGCTTTGTCCGCAGATTCAGCTATGGCAGGGAATGTGTCTTTTAATCCGGTGATCTGTCTTAAATTTTCACTGGTTCTCATGATCAGTCTGGCAAGATCGCCTTCAGCAAATGGTGACCGCTGGACAATAATTTCCCAGGGTTCATCCTTTGCCCATGCAAAAATAACATCTGCCGGCTGGATAAAGAGATTGGGGGCTTCAAAGTTTTTTGCCAGCAGCTTTTTGGCAAAGGGTTTTAACCCTTTTCTAAGGTTTAAAAATTCGGTTATCAGTTTTTTGGGCAGCTGGCCGCTTAACAGCCGTTCATCATCAAACTCTTTTTCATTGACAAAGGCGGCCATAATGGCGGCAAGAAGGGCAGGGCTGTTTTCCGGCAAAAGCTTGTGGCGCAGACAATGGGCCACCATCAGGGGAGAGTCAATTCTCAGCTGGGAGGCCCAGATGCCGTCTTCTGTGAGTATGCCGTTTTCAGTAACAAAGCCTTCTTCCTGAAGGAATTCAAGATGGGCAAGGAAATCATCCCATAAAAATTCAAGACTTCTGCCAAAATTTCTCCTGGCATAACTGCCTTTTTTCCCTTTTTTGATCATATAGGAGGCAAAGGATTTTAAAAGCAGGTCCCGGATCTGATCGGGATGATGGGACAGCAGCAGGTTGAGCACCATGGAAAAATCGATTTTGATCTGACTGCGGACGTCCAGGGGCGGTGCTTTGATCATTTTTGCAATATGCTGCAGGTCCATGAATTTTCCCGGCAGTACAATGGCAAAGCCGATATTGTCCATTCCCCTGCGCCCGGCCCGGCCCGACATCTGCTGGAATTCACTGGGGGTCAGGGGGAGGAATTCAACCCCGTTGAACCGGTCGGAATTTAAAATAACAACGCTTCTGGCCGGGAAATTCACGCCGGCGGCCACGGTTGATGTGGCAAACATGGCAAAGAGAAGCCCTTCGGACATCAATGTTTCCACAACCACCTTCCAGG
This sequence comes from Desulfobacteraceae bacterium, assembly GCA_046482845.1. GTDB lineage: Bacteria > Desulfobacterota > Desulfobacteria > Desulfobacterales > Desulfobacteraceae > DATFJZ01. Next base: position 1,404 of record JAWOEJ010000013.1, read on the forward strand.
CGGGCAGCTGACCGCTGTGATGGGAGCCTGTACCGGTATGTTCCAGGATTTCTCTCTGGCTTTGTTTGGCCAGATGGGGATGATCTGCCAGCAGTTCATCCAGTCTTTTGGCAAGTTTTTCCTTTTTTTCTGGATCCTGGGCGAGAAGTTCTCCAGTGCAGAGTTTTACAGCCTGATCACAGTCTGACCTGGATTTTAAGAAAAATATGGCAGGGAGAAGATCAAAGGTTTTTAAAATTTTTAAAATTTCTGAAAACTGGGGCAGCCGGCCTGGCAGGGCAAGTCTTGGCGGGTTTTTATCCCTGAGAAATTTTATAACCCGGTTGTGAAGCGCAGTTTTACCGCCGCTTTTGAAATTTTTCAATAAAGGGGCAAGGGTACCGGAAGGGTGAAGGAACAGAGGAAAAAGAGGGACAGGACGCTTTGTTTCCTCAATTACATGGCATTTTTTCCCCCGGATGGATTCCAGCCACCCTGCCATGTGGGCGGCATTGCCGATGGTTGCGGATAAAAGGAGTACAGGAATTCTCACAGGAAGGTAAATCATGATTTCCTCCCAGACAACCCCCCGCTCCCTGTCCCCGAGGTAATGGGCTTCATCCAGAATAACCAGGCTGCAGTCCAGGTCTTCTCCGGTGTACATGGCATCGTACAGCTGGTTTCTTAAAATTTCAGTGGTGCCGATGATGATGCCGGCACTGGTATTCTCCTTGATATCTCCTGTGAGGATGCCGACATTTTCCCGGCCGAACATGTGAGCAAACTGGGCATAAATCGTATTGGTCAGTGCTTTTAAAGGGGTGCCGTACCAGATCCTCTGATTTTTTTCCATAAAGTGTCTGGCCGCATTTTCAGCAATCCAGGTTTTTCCTGATCCTGTTGGCGCAGTGACCAGACAGTCTGAATCATTGATGGCCTCAATTGCCCGGGTTTGAAAATCGTCCGGTGAAAAGGGCTTTTTTTCAGGGATGCCGATTTGCTTGAATGTCTTTTCAAGGCTGTCATCCGCGCCGGGGGTCAGACCGTATTTTTTTTTACTTCTTTTAAACCGGTTTTTATTATAATTTTTTTTCATGATTATGATAGAATCATAAAATTGTGGATAATGCAACCTTAGACAGGAAACAAGAGACAAAAAAACAAGTGGCGGTATTCAAAAAATTTGATGATCGAGTTATTTAATGTTAAAGAAAATCTAAGAAGGTGTTATGGAAGAAACGATAAAACCAGGTATCCTTGCCCCTGCAGGGGATAAAGCGTCTTTTCTGGCTGCCATTGCTGCAGGGGCCGACGCGGTTTACTGCGGTTTAAAAATATTTTCAGCCCGCATGGAGGCTGACAACTTCAGTATGGAGGAATTGTCGCAGCTGACAGCCTTTGCCCGATCAAAAAAAGTGGCGGTTTATGTGGCGATGAATTCCCTGATAAAGCAGAGTGAACTTGAAAAAACAGCCAGGATACTGACCAAACTGGTCCGGTATGTAAATCCCCATGGGCTGATTGTGCAGGATATGGCGGTGCCGGCCATTGCCAGAAAAGCCGGGTTCAAGGGGCAGATTCATTTGTCAACCCTTGGCAGTGCTTCCTTTCCTGCAGGGCTTGAGACCATTAAAAACGCTGGATTTGACAGGGTGGTGCTGCCACGGGAGCTCACCGTTGATGAGATTAGGATGATGGCTGAAAACAAGCCTTCAGGGCTTGACCTTGAGGTGTTTATCCACGGGGCCCTGTGCTATGCGGTTTCAGGCAGGTGTTATTGGAGCAGCTGGTTCGGCGGCAAGAGCGGACTTCGGGGACGCTGCGTCCAGCCCTGCAGACGGATGTATACCCAGGGAAAGGAAAAGCAGCGGTTTTTTTCCTGTCTTGATTTTTCCGTTGACGTGCTGGTCAAACTGCTTCTGAAGATTCCCGGAATTTCGACCTGGAAGATAGAAGGTAGGAAAAAGAGCCCGCATTATGTGTTTTATACGGTTCAGGCCTATAAACTGCTCAGAGACCACGGCACAGACCCCGGTAAAAAGAAAACAGCCCTGGCCTTTCTTGAATATGCCCTGGGCAGACCGTCAACCCATTATAATTTTCTTTCCCACCGCATGCACTCGCCCCTGCAAAAGGACACAGAAACAGGCTCAGGCCTGTTTGCCGGCAGGGTAAAATTTGAAAAAAAGCCTTTTTTGGTTACCAGAGAGCCGCTGTTTAAAGGCGATCTTCTTAGAATAGGCTACGAGGACGGCAAAGGCCATGATGTGCAGAAGGTCAATCGATCCATTCCCAAAAAGGGGAAACTCGTTCTCAGGCAGACCAGGTACACCCGGCTTCAGAAAGGGGCGCCTGTATTTATCGTGGACAGAAAGGAGACTTCTGTTTATGCCTTGATCCAGGCCCTTTCAGATGCCCTTGAAACCATACCCCGGCCCCGGATAGAACCGGCTGCCCCGGGTTTTGATTGTTTGTTCAAAGGCAAAAAAAAGAAAAACCGGCAGGGCAGAGGGCCGGAATCCATGGATGTCACCCTTTACCGGGCGCCTGTAAAGGAAAAACGGCCTGGACAAAAAGCGTTGTGGCTTTGTGTGGATTCATTAAAAAGAGTGCCGGACAAACACGTCAAAACCGTTATGTGGTGGCTGCCCCCGGTGATCTGGCCCAACGAGGAGAAACATTTCAGTAAATTGGTCAAAAATGTTCTGTCTGAAGGGGCTGTCTCATTTGTTTTGAATATGCCATGGCAGATGGCTTTTTTTAAGGGGATTAAACATGCAGATCTGTGGGCGGGGCCCTTCTGCAATACAGCAAACAGTGCAGCTGTGCATTTTTTGAAAAAAATGGGGTTTTCAGGCGTCATTGTTTCCCCGGAACTTGACAGGGACAATTTTCTCTCCCTTCCTGAAAATTCTTCCCTTCCCCTTGGGGTTGTCATTCAGGGAAATTTTCCCCTGGCAATTTCCAGGCAGGTTTCAAAGAATCTAAAACAGGACAGGGTGTTTTCAAGTCCCATGAAGGAAAACGCCTGGGTGAGCCAGACAGATGGAAACTACTGGGTGTTTCCTGACTGGGTCCTGGATTTCAATGAAAAACGCGGTGAAATGACACGGGCCGGATTTGTGCGATTTGTCACCATAAATGAAACCGTGCCAAAGGGGATTGAAATGAAAAAAAGACAGGGCCTCTGGAATTGGGAGCTTCGCCTGTTGTGATTTTTTTTAAAAAAAGTGTTTGACTTATGGATGATACTTGGATATGTGAATACGTGCTTGATAATGAGTTCTAAGTTCTCTTTTCTAAAATATTTAACCGTGGAGTTCTTATTTTGAAAACTGATCGTAGGAAAACAGGGCAGAAAAAAGGGGTCTTTATTCTTACCTTTTTTATTCTTTTTTTGTTCTGGATTGTTTTTTCAGGGAAGTTTGACGGATTTCATCTAAGTCTCGGAGCAGTTTCCTGCCTTATGGTATCCTGGCTTACCTCGGATCTTCTCCTTCGCCACCCTAAACTGTCATCCCTTCCCCTGCTCTGGAAAGGATTTTTAATCTACATGCCCTGGCTTCTCTGGCAGATTGTTCTGTCCAATATTCATTTGATGAAAATTGTTTTCAGCCGGGATATCGCTTCACAGATAAACCCCCAGCTTATTCGTTTTAAATCCAGGATCAAGGAACCTGTTGGGCTTGTGACCTTTGCGAACTCCATCACTTTGACCCCTGGAACCATAACAGTGTCTCTTTCGGTTTACGGTGACATGGTCGTCCATGCCGTTGATGATGAATCAGCATCGCCTCTTCCCGGTGAAATGGAGAAGAGGGTTGCCAAAATTTTTGGTGAATAATGGATCGTTTTATTCTAGCAGCAGCCGTCGTACTTTCACTGGTAATGACCGTTCCCCTGTACAGGGCGGTAAAGGGGCCAACTATTCTTGATCGTATTATGGGGGTGAATGCCATCGGCAGTAAAACCACTGTTCTTCTGATCATGATCGGCTTTGTTTACAACCGGGTGGATATGTTTATAGATATTGCCCTGGCCTATGCACTGCTCAATTTCATAGCTGTTATTGCCGCGTCCAGATATTTCAACAAGAAAAAAGGCCTGGATCAGGAGGTAAATCTATGATTTTAATCTCAATTTTACTGATTGTCGCAGGAATTGCCTTTTTCCTCGGGGGATCACTGGGTATTATAAGACTTCCTGATGTCTACTCCCGCCTGCATTCAGCCGGAATGCTCGATACCATGGGTCTGCTGCTTACCATGGCAGGGATGGCCCTGTATGTGGTGCTTGATTTTTCCATGGCCAATTTTCTGTCGGCGATTAAAATCATGCTGATTGTTGTGTTTGTATTTATAACCAGTCCCACAGCCACCCATGCCATTGTGGATGCAGGGATGAGGGCCGGTCTCAAGCCGTGGGAAAAAGGACAGAACAGAAAAGAGGGGATGTGATATGATTTGGCAGCTTGATCTGATTATGCTGGTGATGGTAATTATCTGCGGTATTGCAGCGATAAATGTGAAAGATCTACTGGGCGCGTCTGTTCTTCTGGGCGCATACAGTTTTCTTATGTGCCTGCTCTGGGCGATAATGGGGGCTGTTGACGTTGCCTTTACCGAAGCAACGGTTGGCGCTGGTGTCAGTACTGTTTTCTGTGTTGCAGCCGTGTTTCATACCACAAGGAGGACCAAGGATTGAAGATTCTGGGAAAAATAAGTGTACTGCTATGCGGGGTGCTTCTGATTTTTTTTGCTTCTGATTTCCCTGATTTCGGGGATCCCAACTCACCTGCCTCAACCTATCTTTCTCCCTATTTTATTGAGCAGACCATGACAGACAATGCCGTTCCCAATGTAGTCAGCGCCGTGCTTGCCGATTACAGGGGGTATGATACCATGTTTGAGACCACTGTTATTTTTACAGCAGGTCTTGCCTGTTTTTTTCTGTTGAGAATTTTTGAGGACGAAAAAAAACTCAAGTATTACAGGCACGTTCCCACCGGCGTTACCCTCAGGATTGGAGAAGGAAAAAAAATTCCTGAAAACTCCACTGTTTTCAGGAGAATTGATGCCACCTGGGTTCCTTTTGACATGATTATAAAAACCACCTGCCGGTTTCTCATTCCCTTTATTCAGCTGTTTGCGCTGTATGTGGTTGCCCATGGTCATCACAGCCCCGGGGGCGGATTCCAGGGCGGTGTCATCCTTGGGGCCTCGGTTATCCTTTTTGCCATATCCCGTAACCTCAGGGCAGCCCTTAAGCGGGTGGGTGAAAAAACCTCAGCCATCATGAGCGCAGCAGGTGTGTTTATTTATGCCGGTACAGGTGCCCTGTGCCTGGTACTTGGGGAAAATTTTCTTAATTACAGTGCCCTGGCCCCGATTTTTGGAACGGACAGGGTTATGGCAAGGTCCCACGGCATACTGGCAATTGAGATCGGGGTAGCCCTGGCTGTAATGGCTGTAATGATATGGATATACTACAATCTTTCATCTGCGGGAAAGCAGGATGAAGGATTATAGACAGAAGGCCTCCTGCCGGGTTTAAAACATAAAATTTATAAAGCAAAAGGACTGAAATGGAGTCAATACTGTCAGCTGTGATTGCCAATGCAAATTTCTGGACGTATATCATCCTTATGATGGTCGGTCTGTATGCAATGATAGCTAAAAACAATCTGGTAAAAAAAATTGTTGGCATGAGTATCTTTCAGACCGCAGTGATCCTCTTTTATGTGTCCATTGGATGCAAAAAAGGGGCAACCATACCCATTCTGCAGCATGGTCATGGACACGGGCATACAGCTTTTCACGCAGCTGATTATATCAATCCCCTTCCCCATGTGCTTATGCTGACAGCCATAGTTGTCGGCGTTGCTACCCTGGGCGTTGCTCTGGCTCTGGCTGTTAAGGTTTACCGGGAGTACGGTTCACTTGAGGAAGATGAAATCAACAAACAACTAACAGAGCAGATGGAGTAACCCATGACCAGTAACCTTCCTGCACTTGTAATTGTTGTTCCGCTTTTTGCCTCTCTTGTTGCCGCAGCCGCAGGCTGGATTGACAGGCGTTTCCCCTATCCTGTTGCTGTGGTTTCCCTGGCAGCCTCATTTCTGACAGCTGTGGGTCTTCTTGTACAGGTTCTAAGAACAGGGCTTGCCCTGGAGTACAGGATGGCAGGATGGGCGGCTCCCATGGGCATTGTTTATGTGATTGACCATTTGAGCGCCATTGTTCTTGTGGCGATTACAGGGGTGTCCCTGATCAATCTGGTGTTTAATCAGGATCTTATCAGAGCCGAGTTCAGAGGTATGGAAGGGGCATTCAATTCCCTTTATGTGCTGTTTACAGCAGGGTTGATCGGAATGACAGCCACGGGAGATGCGTTTAATCTCTATGTCCTGCTGGAAATTGTTTCCCTGTCAGGATATGCCCTGATCGGGCTCGGCTCGAACCGTGCGCCTCTGGCAACACTGAACTATCTCTTTATTGGTACCATCGGTGCCACTTTTTATCTTCTCGGTGTAGGCTATCTGTATATTGCCACCGGGTCATTGAACATGGTGGACATCGCCTCCATGATGCCCAATCTGATGGGGTCTTCCGTTGTGTTGATAGGGTTTGTCATCTGCCTGTCCGGTCTGTTTGTGAAAATGGCTCTTTTCCCGGTTCACGGCTGGCTGCCTGGTGCGTATTCTGAATCTACCTCCATTGCAGCAGGACTGATAGCACCTTTAACCACCAAGGTGACCATTTACGTCATGATCCGAATATGTCTTGCAGTGTTTACCGCCGAATATGTGTTTGATTATCTCAACAGCGGCAGGTTCATTGTATGGCTTGCCATTGCAACCATGCTCTTTGGTGCATTTTCAGCCCTTGCCCAGAAAAATTACAGAAAGATGTTTTCCTATATTATTATTTCAGAAGTCGGGTACATGGTTGGCGGCTTTTTCCTTGGAAACAAACTGGGTGTTACAGGGGCTATGCTTCACATCATAAATGATGCTGTAATGACCCTTGCCGTTTTCATGGCTGCGGGCATATTCCTGTGGAAAACAGGCGGGGAAAACAGAAATGACCTTAAAGGACTTTTCGCCAGTATGCCGTTTACCATGGCCGGATTTGTCATTGGCGGACTTTCCATTATCGGCGTTCCACCCACCTGCGGTTTTTTCAGCAAATGGTATCTTGTTTCCGGCGGTATTGCTGCTGGCAACTATTATTTTGTGGCAGCTTTGATCATATGTTCCCTGGTTAATGCAGTTCTTTTTTTCAGACTTTTTGAAATATCTTTTTTTGAACCCTTCAAGGATCATCACCATGATAACAAAGGATCTGAGGATCTAAATGCTTTCAGCTCTGTAAGGGAAGCTCCCCTTGTCATGCTGATCCCCTTTCTCATGGTTTCGGGAATGCTACTGGTCCTTGGGGTTTATTCAGGTACAATCGTAACAAATATACTTCAATTTGCCATACCAACAGGAATTATTTAGCATGCCAATAGAACCCATCATTTCCATAAAACCTTTTCTTGCTGTGATAGTATCCCTACTTGCGATTCCCTGTATTATTTCTTCAAGAACTATTAATATCAGGGAAACATGGACCTTTGCCGCTGCAGTGATTAAACTTGTTATTGTTCTTTCCATGCTTCCCATGGTCTTGAACGGATCTGTGATTGAATATACCATTGTACAGATCTTCCCTGATCTGGGTATCAGCTTCAGGGTTGATGCCTTTGGTATGCTCTTTGCGTTAGTGGCATCATCTCTCTGGATTGTGACGTCCCTTTACTCAGTGGGCTATATGAGAAGCCTTGATGAGCACAGCCAGACCAGATATTTCTCGTTTTTCGCAGTTGCGCTGTCAGCTACCCTGGGCGTTGCGTTTTCCGCAAACCTTTTAACCATGTATCTGTTTTATGAAATGCTTTCCTTTGCCACTTATCCTCTGGTTACCCATCATCAGGATCAGGAGGCAAAAAGTTCAGGAAGAAAATATCTCCTTTACATCCTGGGGGGCTCAATCGGTCTGGCCCTTCCAGCCATGCTGATCACATATCACTTTACAGGGACCCTTGACTTTGCTGCCCAGGGTGTAATGGCCGGTCATGTTACATCTGGCATGGGGCTTTTGCTTTCCCTTATGTTTCTTTTTGGTTTTGCCAAGGTTGCTGTCATGCCCATGCACTCATGGCTGCCCGCTGCAATGGTTGCCCCAACGCCTGTCAGTGCGCTTCTCCATGCCGTTGCAGTAGTCAAGGTCGGTGCCTTCAGCGTGGTAAGGGTTCTTACCGGAATAGTCGGGACCCAGTTCCTCATGGATTTTAATATCAATATATTTGTATCTGTGGTCGCTTCTTTTACAATAATTGTTGCCTCCCTGATTGCCCTGTCCCAGGACGGTTTAAAAAGAAGACTGGCCTTTTCAACCATTGGCCAGCTTTCATATATTGTTCTCGGGGTTTCTCTTTTGACTGAATCCGGACTGACCGGGGGAATGCTGCATATTGCCATGCATGCCTTTGGCAAAATCACACTTTTCTTTTGTGCCGGCGCTATTTTCTGTGCCACAGGCATTAAAAATATCAGTGAAATGAAGGGAATTGGTAAGCGGATGCCTTTAACCATGGCAGCTTTCTTTATTGGCTCCCTGAGCGTTATCGGTCTGCCTCCCTGCGGAGGATTTATAAGCAAATGGTATCTTGTCATAGGCACGCTGGAAGCCGGGTCCATTACACTGCTATTGGTACTGCTTTTAAGCTCCCTGCTGAATGCAGCCTATTTTTTGCCTATTGTTTATAATGCTTTTTTCTGTTCACCGGATGAGTTAAAGTTTGAGCCTGAAGGAAAAGAATACCCCCTTTACTGTGTTGTACCATTATGTATAACCGCAGTAATCTCAATTATTCTCTTTTTCTTTCCTCAGCCCTTTTTGAATCTTGCCCAATTGGCAACAACGGTTGTACTAGGAGGATAAGATGACAGACAAGGATGAAAATCATATGAAAGAACAGGATATTATCAAGTATGAGGCAACGCCGGGATTTGCATTTATTTATTACGCATCAATGATTGTTGCTGTGATTTATCTTGTGATCGTAATATTTTTTTCCAATGGACATCATTAAACAGAATAGTAAAACCTGAATAGAGAAGTGATAAACTGAATTGCGACTTTAATAAAAGGGTTTATGGATCATATGAAAAATAAAAATGGTTTTTTTGACAAACCACGAAATGTCAGGATCACGCTTGGATGCTTTTATTCTTTTCTTGCACTTTTAATTGTGCTTGACTATTTTATCCACAAGCATGGCGCATTCCCCTGGGAATATTCACATCATTTTTTTGCTGCATATGGTTTTGTTTCCTGTGTGGTGGTAATCACCATTGCAAAAATTGTTAGATTCCTTACAAAAAGAGATGAGAATTATTATGACTGATTTGTTTGCAGCCAGCAGTATTCCACCGGCAATTGTTTTTATCCTTGGCGCGGTTTTTATTCCGTTTATTAAAGGCAGGGCAAAATCTGTGTATATGGTTTTGCTTCCAGTGGCAGCTTTTCTGATTCTTGTTTCTGTTCCTGAAGGTGTCCACTGGACCATAAATTTTATGGATTATGAACTTATCCTGGGAAGGGTAGATAAATTAAGCTGCGTATTTGGATATATTTTTATTCTTATATCATTTATATCGATTATTTATGCACTTAATGTCAAGGATGACCTTCAGTATGTTGCAGGCTTTGTATATGCAGGCGGTGCACTCGGGGTCGCGTTTTCCGGAGATTTTTTTTCCCTTTATGTGTTCTGGGAAATAATGGCTGTGGCATCTACTTTTCTGATTCTTGCAAGAAAAACCCCGCAATCCCAGCGCGCGGCATTCAGATATATTCTGGTGCACATTGTGGGCGGCTTGTTTCTGCTGGCCGGCATCGTGATTCAGATTGTAAAGACCGGAGATATAACCTTTGGATATATGGAATTAAAGGGATTGGGGGCCTGGCTTATTTTCCTGGGCATTGCTGTTAATGCAGCCATTCCGCCTCTGCATCCCTGGCTTAAGGACGCATACCCTGAAGCGACCATAGCCGGCGCTGTGTTCCTGAGTGCGTTTACCACCAAGAGTGCGGTTTATGTTATGGCGCGGGTTTTCCCCGGGGCTGAGATCCTTATTTGGCTGGGTGCGTTCATGACCATGTATCCCATATTTTATGCTGAGGTTGAAAATGATATGAGAAGGGTGCTCTCCTACAGTATTATCAATCAGGTGGGGTTTATGATGTGTGGAATTGGTATCGGCACCCAGCTCGCGCTGAACGGAACGGTTTCCCACGCATTTGCCCATATTTTATACAAAGCCCTGCTGTTTATGTCAGTCGGGTCTGTGATCCATGTCACAGGCAAGAGCAAAGCCACAGATCTGGGCGGTTTGTACAGAACCATGCCCATAACATGTATGTTCTGTCTTGTTGGGGCCCTTTCCATATCGGCTTTCCCGCTGACCGGTGGGTTTATCAGTAAGTCAATGATAATAAGTGCATCAGGACATGAGCATTTGACCCTTATCTGGTTTGCCCTTCAGTTTGCATCAGCAGGCGTTATTGCCCATGCAGGAATCAAAGTTCCTTTTTTTACCTTTTTCGGCCATGATTCAGGAATAAGGGCAAAGGAACCTCCGGTCAATATGTTGATCGGCATGGGGATGGCTGCTTTTATGTGTATTTTCCTTGGCATATTTCCAGGTTTTCTTTACAATATTCTACCCTATCCAGTGGATTATGTACCTTATTCAGGAGCCCATGTGGTTGGACAGCTTCAGCTTTTAATGTTTGCCGTTCTGGCTTTTTACTTCCTCCTTAAATCAGGAAGGTATCCCGACGAAATCAGAGCCATAAATCTTGATTTTGACTGGTTTTACAGAAAACCCTTAAACAGACTCAACACGCTTGTTGCAACCTGCTTAAACGGGATGAACGCTTCTGCTGATAAAGTGATCGTAAAAGAATTAACCGGATCAGTATTAGAATTTACAAAAAATGCACCGGCAAATATCATTTGTTATATTTTAGCCCCTGTACTCAATAAGAAAGAAACAGGTTCTGGTGAAGGTGATCCAGGTGAGGCCGGTAAAAAGATAGTGACCGCCTTTGAGACAAATACCGTGCCTGTCGGTGTTTTTGCTGCCTGTGCCACGCTTTTTATCGTTTTTCTCTTTTTTCTGATTTAAGCGCACTCTCCAGTACAGGTAACCGTTGGGGCGGCACTCTCCTGTTTCATTTTTCGTTGTGAAGCTGTGCATCATGATGGTTAGTATGATTGTAAATATAAATATTCATTAAAATTTTAGGATTAGATATGGTAACAAAGGCTGAAATTAAAAGAAATCATATAATGGAATATCTTACCGATGACATGCTGGATAAAGTGGTTCCCGCTCTCCAGATCATTAAAGTGAAAGCCGGTGAAACCATTTTTGAAAAAGGCGAACCTGCAGACAATGTGTATATGCTTAAATCCGGCAAAGTTCTCCTGGAGCAGAGTATTTCAGATGATATTATCGTAACCATAACCTCCATTGATCCGGGAGAAACCTTTGGCTGGGCAGTGCTCCTTGACAGCGGCTTTCACTCGGTAACGGCCATATGCAGCGAATCGGGTGAATTGTATATGTGCAGCAGGGATCATCTGCTTCAGCTCATGGAAGAAGACCATTCCATTGGGTATAAAATTATGAAGCAGGTTGCAGGTGTACTCAAAAACCGGCTGGATCAGAGAACAATTCAGTTTCTCAGGTCAATGAAAACCCACCCTGATATCCATGAGATTGAAGAAACCAGGCAACCCGGATAGAGCAACACAGCAGTTAAGTCTGTTTGTCCAGACAGCAGGCTGATCTGCCTGATCCCTTATATTTTTCTGGCTGAAGACGTGTATGCCAGATGTTCATGCTTTCAATACGGCCGGCTATGTTGGTGTTGTTGATTAAACAGCCCGAATAGGTGTAGCCGGCTTTGGAAAAGGTGATGTTCATCCCGTGCCATATGCCGCCGTAGACGCATCCTTTGTCCATGGTTTCAGCAATCAAGACAATCAACGCTGTCTGTCATGCCCCCTCTCAGATTGCAGGGTTTTTACCAGGAAACAGTTTACCCATGGTATTGATAGACTCGGTTTGGCTGCACTGTTGAAAGTCACTAGGCTCCCCGATTTTCCGGTCAAAAAAAAAGGGTTTCAGTAATTACTGAACCCCCTTGATATCAAATGGTCGGAGTGGCAAGATTTGAACTTGCGACCACTTGTCCCCCAGACAAGTGCGCTACCAGACTGCGCTACACCCCGATATTTAATTTGTATCTTTAGCAATAATAAGATATAAAGTCAAGCAGGAAATTACTTTCAGGATGAAAATTTATTATGGAAATAAAAAAGGTCAATGGGCTGGTCCCCGGAGATATCATCGGCATCTGTGCCCCCTCAGGGTCCTTTGACAGAGAAAGGCTGGATCAGGGCGTGGAACTTATAAAAGAAAGGGGGTTTAAAATAGTTTTGCCGGACCTCATCCGTCGTAAAACCAGGTACCTTGCAGGCACTGACAGGCATCGGGCGGCAGTGGTCAACTCCCTTTTTTCAAGTGCGGACATTAAGGGGATACTCTGCGCCCGGGGTGGATTCGGCGCCTTGCGGATGCTGCCTTTTGTTGATTTTGAAATGATAAAAAAAAATCCCAAGGTGTTTGCCGGTTTCAGTGACGCAACTGCAATTCTATCTGTTTTTGAAAGGATGTGCGGGTTTCAGGTGATTCACGGGCCTGTGGTGACCTCCCTGGCCAGCGCTTCCAGTGAAACCATTGAATCCTTTTTTACTGCGCTGACTGTGTCACAAACAGATACGCCCATGGCAGGTAAACGATCCCTGGTTCAGGGAAAGGCCCGTGGTATTTTGTCAGGGGGAAACCTGGCCACGCTCTGTCATTTGACAGGAACCAGATTTCAGCCGGAATTCAGGGATAAAATTCTTTTTATTGAAGAGGTCAGGGAGAAACCTTACAGGATTGACCGGATGCTGTCCCAGATGAAAATGGCAGGTGTGTTTCAGGGGATCAAAGGGGTAGCTGCAGGTTCCTTTGAAGGGTGCGGCAGGGAAGATATGCTTGACGAGATCGTGAATGATATCTTTGATGAATTCCAGGTTCCTGTAATTGCTGGTATTAAAGCAGGACATGGAAAACACAACTTCTCCCTTTTATTGGGGTCAAAAGTTTTTCTGGATGCTGAACAATGTCAACTGATCTGTAATGCCTGATGCTTTATATACGAAGTCTTTTCTGCCGGTCTGCACTGAGAGGTACTTCCTTAACCCGTGATTTTTGCCAACACCTCTTTGATTCTGGCAGCGTACAGATGGGTTGCCAAGGGGGGGTGGTTTTACGTATGGCACAGCAAAAAGTCCTCCCGCGGTTTCGTTACTGACAGGACAACCCTTGGGGGCTGCGCTGTTCAAAAACTGGATGATCAAGTGTCAGGATGAAAATTTTGAAACTGGATTCTGTATACAAGACCATGGAAAAGGGGGTTCAGGAAAAGGTGTTCCCCGGTTCGGTCCTGCTTGTTTCCCTGAAATCTGACATTGTGTTTTTTGATTCCTTTGGGGTTGCTGATCTCTATACCCGGGAAAGAGTTGAAACAGATACTGTTTTTGACCTGGCTTCCCTGACAAAGCCCCTTGCCACCACCCTGGCTCTGGCAAAGCTGTTTGATCAAGGACTCCTTTGTCCAGATCAGCGTCTTGGTACCATAATGAAGGAAGCCTTACATACGGACAAGGAAAATATCACCATAGATCAATTGATGCGCCATGTATCCGGGCTGCCGGCTCACAGACCATATTATGAGAAACTGGCTGGCCTTCCCTGGACGGACAGAAAAAAGCGCATTGAACAAATGATTTTACTCGAGCCGTTGACAAAAGTGCCTGGCACCTGTGAGATTTACAGTGATCTGGGGTTTATGCTCCTGGGGTTTGTTGTTGAGAAAATAACCGGCCTATCCCTGGCCGGGTGTGTTCAAAAGGCGTTTTATGCCCCCCTGGGTCTGAAAAATCTTTTTTTTGTGGAAAATAACGATTTAAAATCTTCAGATAAAACAGGGCAGAGACGATTTGCCGCCACAGAATACTGCCCATGGAGAAAAAAGAGTTTAAAAGGGGAAGTTCATGATGAAAATGCCTGGGCTGCCGGCGGGGTGGCCGGGCATGCAGGGCTTTTTGGAACAGCATCAGATGTCTGGAAACTGGTGCACACCATCATGACGGATCTCCAGGGGGAAACAGATAACATCGTTAAAAGCAAAACCTTGTCTTTTCTTGCTGAAAAAAAAAATAAAGGCAGCAGAGCAGCGGGATTTGATACCCCGTCACCTGAAAATTCTTCCGCGGGAAAGTTTTTTTCACCCTTATCTCTGGGGCATCTGGGATTTACAGGGACATCCTTCTGGATGGACCCGGAAAAGTCAATTATTGTTCTCCTTCTGACAAACCGGGTTCCGAAAGCCTGACGCAAATTGCCGCAACAAAGGCGAGTACTATAACCGTTGGAGAGAAGAGGTCAAATGCGTTGGAATCATTTTTTAAAAAACGACCGTTGTTGAGTTTTTGCACGTCTTCAGGTGAGACACAACGGCACAGTGTGACAGGACGGGCGCGACAAAGGCGGGCACACGCACCGTCCGTTGGCAGGGCGCTCCGCCGATTTGAGGCTGGAGCGAAGTTGGCACGCGGTTTGCTAAGTTCTCAGTGTCACACGAAAA